>JAKSOZ010000001.1 GCA_024405265.1 Kiritimatiellia bacterium
CTCCTCCTCGGCTTACTTGTTCTCGACTTCCGGATCGGCCGAACCGCATCTCGTCATTCAGTCTCGCTCAACGCTCAAGTTCGCGTCACTAGCCTCACCCAATTTAAGGTGCGTCTCTTGCTCGCTCCTTTTGCACCCGCCGTTAGGCGGTCCAGGCTGGAGGGGGACGGAGCGGTGAGTAGCCTACGTAGCGACGGCAAGGAAAGCATGCGTATCCCCCGACCGAAGGGAGTCGCGTAGCGATGCCCTAGCAGGGGTGCGACCCGATTTCGACGCCGGTTTTTCGCCAAGCGAAGCGGGTAAGGCTTGGCTAGGAGCGAAAATGAAAGGCGCGAAATCGATGTCGACCTTGCTTTTCTTGCCGGGAATCGTGAAACGATTCAGCGAGTAAAGCTACTCACCGCTACCGTCCACCGGAAGCCTCTAGCCTTGAATCGACGCCTCGCTCGAACAAATATGCGCGAAAAATATACGGGAGGACTCCAGTTGCCAAACATGCGACGAAAATGATATAATAGTCGCATGAAAGGTTATAATTGCGTAGTCTGCATCAAGCAGGTTCCCGACACCCAAAAGGTGACCGGTCAGGCCATGAAGGCCGATGGCACGATCAATCGTGCGGCCCTTCCGGCGATTTTCAACCCCGAGGATAAGAACGCCCTTGAGGCGGCCCTCGCTGTTAAGGAGACTTACGGTGGTACTGTCACGGTCATCACCATGGGCCTCCCCGCGGCAAAAGCGATTTTGCGCGAAGCTCTCATGTGTGGCGCCGATCACGCCGTTCTTGTCACCGACCGTAAGGCGGCCGGTTCCGATACGCTCGCGACGAGCTACATCCTCTCCCAGGCGGTTAAGAAGTTTAACCCCGACCTCGTTTTCTGCGGTCGTCAGGCGATTGACGGCGATACCGCTCAGGTCGGTCCCCAGATCGGTGAGAAGCTCGACTGCGCGGTTGTCACTTACCTCGAAAAGCTCGAGATGGACGGCGACTATGCTATCGCGACTCGTGACATCGGTACGGGCGTCGAGACTTGCAAGGCCAAGCTCCCCGCGCTCTTCACGGTTACCGAGAAGTTCGGCGAACTCCGTCCGAAGAATGTCCGCCGCGTCATGAAGTACAAGGCCGCCGAGCCCGAAACGCTTTCGTGCGACGATATCGGCGCCGAGGCGGATCGCTGCGGTTTCGCGGGCTCGCCCACGAACGTTTCGAAGATCATTTCCGTCGTTCTCGCCGGTGGCGATTACAAGGAAGTCGCTCCTACGGACGAGGGCGTGAGCGCTCTCGTCACCGAGCTCATCAACGATCACACGATCGGCTAAGGAGAACGCTACTATGGATCGTACTAAAGGTGAAGTTTGGGTTTTCGCCGAACAGGAAGAAGGCAAGCTCAGCGAAATTCCGTTTGAACTATTAGGCAAGGGTCGTGAACTCGCCGACAAGCTCGGCGTTCCGCTCGCGGCGATCGTCCTCGGCGACGGCGTCGAAGGTCTCGCCGGCGCGCTTTTCGAAGGCGGCGCCGACAAGGTGCACGTCGTCGATGATCCCGCGCTCAAGGTTTTCCGCAACAAGGCCTATCGTCACGCGATGGTCGAAGTGATCAAGGAGTGCCAGCCTCAGATCGTCATCTTCGGCGCTACGCACATGGGCCGCGATCTCGGTCCTTCGGTCGCCTCGGCGCTTCGCTGCGGCCTTACCGCGGACTGCACGGATCTCCAGATCGGCGAATATACCGATATGAAGACGAAGGAAGTTTTCTCGAACGTCCTTCTTCAGTGCCGCCCCGCTTTCGGCGGTAACATCATCGCGACGATCGTCAACCCCCGCAACTGGCCCCAGATGGCGACGGTTCGTGAAGGCGTTATGAAGCCTCTCGACAAGAAGCCGGGCGCTACGGGCGAAGTCATCAAGCACTCCGCTCACCTCGAGGGTGTTGAGATCCCCGTCGAAGTCGTCGACATCATCCGTAAGCACAGCTCCGTCAACATCAAGGGCGCGCGTATCATCGTCGCCGGTGGCGCGGGCGTCGGCTCGAAGGAAAACTTCAAGCTCCTCCACGAACTCGCGGGCCTTTTGGGCGGCGCGGTCGGTGGCAGCCGTGCGGCGGTCGACCTCGGATATTGCGAACACGAGCGTCAGATCGGTCAGACCGGCGTTACGGTTCGTCCGGCGCTCTTCATCTCCTGCGGTATTTCGGGCGCGGTTCAGCACCTCGCCGGTATGCAGGATTCCGCCAAGATCATCGCCATCAACACCGATAAGGACGCGCCGATCTTCAAGGTCGCTCACTACGGTATCGTCGGCGATCTCTCGGTCGTCATCCCGAAGATGATCAAGGCCATCAAGGCGAAGGGAGAATAAGAAAAATGGCTAACTTTTACACAGACAATACCGACATCGCGAAGGTCATCGACGCGCTCGATTTGAGCGAAGTCGCGACGCTCCTCGAAGAGAACTTCAAGTTCGCCGAGGAATATGATTTCGCTCCTAAGTCGGCGGAAGAAGCGATCGACAACTACAAGCGCGCTCTCGAAGTCTGCGGCGACATCATCGGTAACCGCATCAACCCGACGGGCGACGAAACCGATCGCGTCGGCAACATCCTTAACGAAGACGGCTCCGTTACCTATACCCCCGGCATCAAGCTCGCTATCAAGCTCCTCGGTCGCTCGGGTCTCAACGGCTGCACGATTCCGTACTACCTCGGCGGTCTTAACATGCCCTGCACGATTCTTACCGCGTGCAACGACATCGTTTCGCGCGCCGACGCGGCGCTCATGAACATCTTCGGTCTTCAGGGTATCGCCGAAACGATCAACTCGTTCGCTTCGGAAGAAATCAAGAAGGAATATGTTCCCGGTCTCTGCGATGGTACTTACACAGGCGCGATGGTTCTTACCGAACCTGACGCGGGCTCCGACCTCCAGAGCGTCAAGACGATGGCTTATCAGGACGAAAACGGCAACTGGTTCGTCAATGGCGTCAAGCGCTTCATCACGAACGGCTGCGGCGATGTCCTCCTCGTTCTCGCGCGTACCGAAGAAGGTACGACGAACGGCGCGGGCCTCAGCTGCCTTCTCGTCGAGAAGTGCCCTCAGGTCAAGATCCGTCGTCTCGAGCACAAGCTCGGCATCAACGGTTCGCCGACTTGCGAAATGGTCTTCAACAACGCTCCCGCGAAGCTCATCGGTCAGCGCAAGCGTGGCCTTATCACCTACGTCATGGCGCTCATGAACGGCGCTCGTGTCGGTATCTCCGCTCAGGCGACGGGTATCGGCGAAGCGAGCTATCGTGCCGCGCGCGACTACGGTGCGAGCCGCAAGCAGTTCGGCGTTACGATCGATACCTTCCCCGCGCTTCGTGAACTTCTCTCCAATATGTCGGTCGATCTTCAGGCGGCGCGTATCCTCGCGTACTACTCCTCGAAGTGCGTCGATATGGAGAACGGTCTCACCAAGAAGTTCGATTCCCTCAAGGGCACGCCTGAGGCGGCTGAAGTTCGCACGCGTCTTAAAAAGTACGCCGCGTTCAACAAGATGCTCACCCCGATGGCGAAGTACTACGCTTCCGAAATGTCGATGCGCGTCTCGAACGGCGCTATCGCGGTTCTCGGCGGCTCGGGCTACATGAAGGACTATCCGGTCGAGCGTTATATGCGCGACGCGCGTATCACTTCGATCTACGAAGGTACTTCGCAGCTCCAGGTCGTCGCGGCTATCGCGGGCGTTATGGCGGGTCTCTACAACGAAGTCATCGCCGACGTTCTCGAAGGCGTTGATACGACGAAGTTCACGGCTGAAGTCGAAGCTACCAAGGCTCTCGCCAAGGAAGTCGACGCCGCTGTCGAATACGTCAAGGGCCACGCTGACGGCAAGATGTACCACGACCTCCACGCGCGTGAACTCGTCGACGGCGCTGTCGCCGCGATCAACGCCGCGCTCTTCATTCGCCTCGCCGCGAAGTTCGAAGATAAGGAGTGTGTCCTTAAGTATTGGCAGACGGTTGAATTCGCGAACGCGAAGAACCAGCTTGCGAAGGCTAAGAGCGGCTACACCGCCTCGGTTATCGATTTTGAAAAAATCGCGCCGATGCCCTTGCAAGATGCTTAATTTTAGGGTATAATACAAACATCTAAACTAAAACTCCTAAGGAGCTAAAACAAAATGGCTAAGAAAGAAGTCGTCCCTACCACCAAGAGTGGAATCATCGCTGCCCTCGCCACCGCCGGTGAAGTCAGCAAGAAGCAGGCCGCTGCGATCTACGACAAGCTCGTCGATATCGCTATCAAGGGCGCCAAGCAGGAAGAGAAGGGCATCATGCTCCCCGCTATCGGTAAGGTCAAGCTCGTCAAGCGTCCTGCGCGTACGGGCCGTAATCCTGCCACGGGCGAGACGATCAAGATCAAGGCCAAGAAGGTCGTCAAGATCGTCGCTTGCAAGGCTCTTAAGGATGCGATTCTCGCTAAGTAATCAAGTATAAAAGTCTTGGTTATCAAATTGGCGCGGGCTCGGTTGAGTCCGCGTCGGTTTTTTGATATAATATCAAAGATGTTCGTTAAGTCCAGAGTGGCGCAACATGTCGCCGATTTGCCTAAGAGCGGAATCAGAAAGTTTTTCGATATCGTCGCGCAATCGAAGGATATCGTCTCGCTCGGTGTCGGCGAGCCCGATTTCGATACGCCCTGGCATATTTCTCGCGCGGCGATGACTTGCCTCGAGAACGGCGGAACTCACTATACGAGTAATCTCGGAACTCCTCAGCTTCGTCAGGCGATTTCCCGTTATCTGTCGAGGCGCTTTTCCGCGGACTATGATTGGACTAAAGAGATATTGGTAACGGTCGGCGTTTCGGAAGCGATCGATCTTGCGATTCGCGCGATTTGTTCGCCCGGTGATGAAGTCATCTATCATGAGCCGTGCTTCGTGAGCTACGCGCCGACGATTCGTCTCGCTCACGCGGTGCCCGTAGCGGTAACGACTCAAGTCGAAGAAGAGTTTCGCCTTACGGTAGAAGCGTTGGAAGAGAAGGTTACGCCGAAGACCAAGGCTATCCTCCTGAACTTCCCTTGCAATCCGACGGGTGCGACGCTTTCTCGCGAAGATGTTAAGAAGATCCTCGAGTTCGCCGAGAAGCACGACCTCATCATCCTCGCCGACGAAGTTTACATGGAGCTCGCGTACGGGCGCGAAGACAATTCGAAGCCCTTCGATAACTCGTTCTCTTCATTCCCCGAATATAAGAATCGCGTCATTTTGTTAAACGGCTTTTCGAAAGCGTGGGCGATGACCGGTTATCGTCTCGGGTTCGCCGCGGGCCCGGAGGACATTATCGACGCGATGATGAAGATTCATCAGTACGGAATCATGTCCGCTCCGACGCTCGCTCAGGCGGCCGGCGTGGAGGCGATGGACCAGGGCGATAACGATGTTCAAAGAATGCGCCGCGAATATGAAAAGCGCCGCGACTTCCTTGTCCCTGCGCTCAATAAGATGGGGCTCAAGACTTTAATGCCGAAAGGCGCGTTTTATCTTTTCCCGGATATTCGCTCGACGGGTATGACCAGCGAGGAATTCGCGCTGAAACTTCTGAAGGAGTTCGGCGTCGCTCTCGTCCCCGGTTCGGCCTTCGGAGCTTGTGGAGAAGGTTTCGTTCGCATCAGCTATGCGACGAGCATGGAGAAGTTGCATGTCGCCGCAGAGCGCATCGGGAACATGCTCCGTTAAAGAGACGGTCGAAGGCACGATCAAGAGCGTCGTTTTTCATAACGACGAATCGCTTTATACGGTTCTGCATGTCGAAGTTCCAAGCGAATTCGAACTGGTAAGAAATGACGAAATCACTATCGTCGGCAAAACTCGCACCGTCTGGGAAGGTGAGGAAGTGAAGGCGGTCGGCGAGTGGGTCGTTGACAAGGTTCACGGGCGTCAGTTTAAGGCCGAGACCTTGACTTGCGTAGCTCCGAAGTCGCTAAAGGGGATTGAGCGTTATCTCGGCTCCGGACTTATCAAGGGTATCGGCCCCGTCCTCGCTAAACGTATCGTCGACACGTTCGGAGAAGATACGTTTCATGTTCTCTCCAAGCAGTCGGGACGACTTCGCGAAGTTCCGAAACTGGGAAGAGCGAAGATCGAGCAGATTAAAGAAAGCTGGCATAAGAATGAGTCGATGCGCGACGATATGATCTTCGGTCAGACTTATGGCATCTCGGTCTCGAAGATGGCGAAGATCATCAAGCGCTATGGGCCCGACGCGGTAGCCATTATCAAGCGCGATCCGTATCAACTTTGCCGCGATATCTGGGGGATCGGCTTCGCGACGGCGGATAAGATCGCGCTCTCGGTCGGCTTCGCGAAGGACTCGCCTTTAAGAGCGCGCGCGGCGATTTTGTATACGCTTGAGAAAGAAGGGGAAGACGGCGGACACGTATGGAGCTTGGAGAGTGACCTCCTTTTAAGGGCAAGCGAACTTACCGAAATCTCGATTGAGATTCTTGCCGAAGCATTGGCTGCGGAAATCGAGACGGGCCGCGCCATTAAAGAGAGCGATCGAATCTATGCGAGGAGTCTCTACTTCTCGGAGGTGAAGACGGCCGAGAGAGTGAGGGCGTTTCTTGAAACTTCCGCTTCGTTTGATTTGACCCAAGTCGATAACGCGGTCCTTTGGTGGGAAAAGAAGGTCGGCTTCGTTCTCGATGAACAGCAACGCACGGCGCTCGAGCGGAGCCTCAAGTCGAAGTTCTCGATTATCACGGGCGGACCCGGTGTCGGTAAGACGACTATCATTCGCGCGCTCGTCGATATTTACGCGAAGAAGAAACTTAAAGTTGTGCTCGCGGCGCCTACAGGCCGCGCGGCAAAACGCATGACCGAATCGGTCGGTGCGCCTTCGCAAACTATTCATCGCTTACTCAAGTGGAATCCCGCGACGAATCGCTTTACCTACAATCTCGAGAATCGCTACGAAGGAGATGTCTTCATTTTCGATGAGACTTCGATGATCGACATAAAGCTCGCGGCTGATCTCTTCGCGGCGCTTCCGGATTCGGCGACTGTTGTCATGGTCGGTGATACCGATCAGCTTCCTTCAGTCGGAGCGGGCAGTGTCCTCGGGGATCTCATAAAGTCGAAGGTGGTCGCTTCGACGCGTCTCGACAAAATCTTCCGTCAGGATTCGACGGGTCTTATCGTCAAGAACGCTCATCATGTGAATGCCGGTGAGCCATTGGAAGTCGCGAAAGGCGATACCGATTTTTATTTCCTTAAGATCGATGATGCCGAACAAGCTTTGAAGCGCGCTATCGAGTTCATGATCGAACGCATCCCGAATAAATTCAAGCTCGATCCCCTGCAAGATGTCCAGATTTTAACGCCGATGAGGAAGAATGTCCTTGGAACCGATAACCTCAATGTCGAACTTCAGAAGGCGTTGAATCCGACGGGTGAGGCGGTGATTCGAGGAGGCGTTACGTTTCGAGTCGGAGATCGTGTAATGCAGCTTCGCAATAACTACGATAAAGACGTTTTCAACGGCGACATCGGTTTCGTGAGAAAGATCGATCCGATCCGTCGCTCGATGGTCGTCTCGTTCGATGGAGTTCCGAAACAATACGATGCCGCGGATCTTGATGAACTGGTGCTGGCGTACGCGATGACGATTCACAAGTCGCAAGGTAGCGAGTATCCGGCCGTTATCGTCATTATGCACACTCAACATTATGTGATGCTTCAGCGTAATCTTCTTTACACGGCAATCACGCGAGGCAAAAAGCTCGTGCTTCTTATGGGCGTTCCCTATGCCGTCAGTCGCGCCATAGAAACGAATACGGTAAAAGAGCGTCGTACTTCGCTCGCGGAGAGGCTATCGAGCTTATGATGATTTTAGCACCTCTTCGCGGCGTAACGATCAGAGCGTTTCGCGAGGCCTTCGCTCTGCCGATTAAGGAGGCCGGATTCACCGAAGCGTTCACGCCCTTTATCCCGGCGATTCCAGGCCTCGATCCTTTGAAGGATCGTGAGCTCGCGCAAGGCGCGAGCAGCGATTTGAAAGTGACGCCACAGTTCATCGGTAAGGATCCGACGAGTCTTCGTGAGTGTCTTAAGAAGATCAAGGACGCGGGCTATGATACGGCCGATCTTAATTGCGGCTGTCCGTTCCCGATGGTTCGAAACAAGGGACGCGGCTCCGGGATTTTGAGAACGCCCGATGTCCTTCGCAAGATGATGGAAGTCGGTTGCGACGAAATGGGAGATGAGAAGTTCTCGATCAAGACGCGTCTCGGCGTTGAGCGAACCGATGAATTAGAAAAGCTCATTCCGCTTATCAACGAGTTTCCGCTTCGCTTCTTGACCGTTCATTCTCGTACGGCAAAACAAATGTACGAAGGCGAGTGTCATCACGAGGCGCTTAACCGCATCAAAGCGATCTGCCGCGTTCCGCTACTTGAAAACGGCGACCTCGATTATCGTCGTGGTGAAGGAATGGTGGGCCGCAGTTTTATTCGCGCTTTGGGCGAGCGCCACGATATCGAAGAGCTTTTGAAGAAGTATATCGAGATAAGCGAAGCGGAGCTTTATGGAGATCGTCCCGTTCTCGGTCGACTTAAAGAGCTGCTCGCGTATTTCAAAGATTCGCCCACTTGGTCGCGTCGTTGGCAGGTCATCAAACTTTGTCGCAGCGTAGAGGAGCTTTATGCCGGAATTACCTGAAGCGGAGTCGATTTCAAGAGCGCTCGATAAGGCGCTCAAGGGAAGGACGATAAGACAAGTCGAGGTCTTCTTCCCTCGGCTTCGCACTTCGCTCGAACCGCTCAAGACGGCGGGCCTTGAAGGGCTTAAGTTCGTTTCGGTAAAGCGTCGCGCTCGATATTCCGTTTGTGAGCTCAGCGACGGTCGTTTCCTCGTCATGCACTACGGAATGAGTGGAGTCGTGCGCGTTGAGTCGAAAGATATTCCTCGCCGTAAGCATGAACATCTTTTCATTACGTTGGATAACGGCCTAATCGTCAAATTCGAGGATCCGCGGCGCTTCGGTATGGTAGAAGTCCAAGAGAAGGGTCCTGACGGTTGGCCTAAAGGGCTCCAGGGTATCGGCGTCGAACCTCTCGATAAAGCGTTTTCGGGTAAATTCCTTTTTGCTGCCTCGCGCGGCAAAAAGAAGCCGGTAAAAGAGTTCATTATGGACAACGCGGTCGTGACGGGTATCGGGAATATTTATGCCGCGGAAACGTTATTCGCTTGTAAGGTCTCTCCTTTAAGGAAAGCTTGCGATTTGAGCGAAGAAGAGTGCGAAAGAATCGTGAAGGAAGTGAAGCGGATATTGAAATTGGCGATCAAATGGGGCGGGACGACGGTAAGTGATTATAAGAATGTAGACGGAAGTGAGGGTAAATTCGTGCAAAAACTCCGAATTTACGGTAAAAATGTCTGTCCTGTATGTAAAGCCAAGGTGGAGAAAGCTGTCCTTGGAGGTCGCACCAGCTGGTATTGCCCCGCTTGTCAGTGTTAAGGCGAATATGATATAATTAATGACTTAAAAGCAAAAAAGGAAGCCTTACATGTTGAATTACTCGCTCCTCGTCATCTATTTTGCGGTGCTGATTTATATCGGTATCAAGTGTAGAAAGTCGACCGATTCGGTCGCCGGCTTCGTCCTCGGTGGACGCGGCGTCGGCGCGTGGCTTACCGCTTTCGCGTATGGTACGAGCTACTTCTCCGCAGTCGTGTTCGTCGGTTATGCCGGCCAGTTCGGTTGGCGCTACGGTATCTCCGCGACGTGGGCGGGTATCGGTAACGCCGTGATCGGATCGCTCCTCGCGTGGGTAATCTTAGGCCGCCGTACGCGTCTTCTCACGCAGCACCTCGATTCCGCTACGATGCCCGAATTCTTCGGTCGCCGTTTCGACTCGAAAGCGCTCAAAATCGTCGCTTCGGTAATCATTTTCGTCTTCCTCGTTCCTTATACCGCTTCCTTGTATAATGGTCTTTCGCGTCTCTTCGGTATGGCTTTCGGTATCGACTACGCCTACTGCATCGTGCTCATGTCGGTTTTGACCGCGATTTACGTTATCTTGGGCGGATATCTCGCGACGGCCGTCAATGACTTCATCCAGGGAATCATCATGCTCTTCGGCCTTACTGCGGTCATTGCGGCGATCATAATGTCCAAGGGCGGCCTTATGGCGGCGATGGATAGCCTCGCTCGCGTCTCCGATCCTGCCGTTTCGACGACGCCCGGCATTTTCACTTCGTTCCTCGGCCCTGATCCCTTAGGTCTTCTCTTCGTCGTTATCCTCACTTCGCTCGGAACTTGGGGTCTTCCGCAGATGGTTCAGAAGTTCTACGCAATCAAGAATGAAGACGCGATTCGTAAAGGTACCGTCATTTCGACCTTGTTCGCGTTCGTGATCGCGGGCGGATGCTACTTCCTCGGCGGCTTCGGTCGTATCTTCGCCGATACCGTCGGCACGAAGGTGGGTCCCAATGGCGCCGTCCTCCCCGCGGGCGGCTTCGACGCGATCATTCCCGCGATGCTCTCGAACTTGGGGCCTGTCCTTATCGCGCTTACGGTCGTTCTCGTCCTTTCCGCGTCGATGTCGACCTTGTCCTCCTTGGTCATTACCTCGAGCTCGACTTTGACGAGCGACTTCATCAAGGGTACCATCGTCAAAAAGATGCCCGAAAAGCGTGAAGTCCTTATTATCCGTATCTTCGTCGTCGTTTTCATCATCATTTCCGCCGCGATAGCCCTCGTTCAATATAAGAGCCGCGTAACTTTCATCGCCCAGCTTATGGGCGTATCGTGGGGCGCTTTGGCCGGTAGCTTCCTCGCGCCTTTCCTCTACTCGCTTTATTGGAAGGGTACGACGAAGGCCGCGTGCTGGGTTTCGTTCATCTTCGGTTCGGGCCTCATGATTTACGATATTTTCGCGCTTAACGGCCTCGCTCCTATGCCGAAGTTCTTCAACCCGATCGTTCTCGGCGCGCTCGCGATGCTCCTCGGTTTCATCATCGTGCCCGTCGTCAGCTTCTTCACGAAGGCGCCCGCTCGTCAGTTCACCGACGCGCTCTTCGCCTGCTACGATAAGCCGCGCGAAGTCGCCGCGAAGAATGACCTCGGCTAAGCTATCGTAAGGAATGGGAAAATGAAGCGAATCTGTTGCTTGATTGCGACGCTAACGGCGTTGAATTTTGCCGCGCGCGCTGAAGAGACCGAGGCGATAGACGTACCTCATACTCATGGTGAGGTATGGTCCCCGCAGCGTTTTCAGCGCGAATTCTATGGTGATGACAAGTGGGAGCCGTTCAATCGAACGATGTTCTGGTTTACGGACGTCACCTTGACTTATATCGCCAAGCCGATCAATGTCGTTTATACTTCGATCATTCCCAAACCTCTCATCAAAGGCATCAATAACGCAATCAAGAATACGGAATATCCCGTGCGCCTCTTGGCAGACCTCTTTCGTGCCGAGTGGGGAGGGGCCTGGACGGAAACCGAGCGCTTTTGCATAAATACCACGGTCGGTCTCGCCGGTCTTTTCGATCCTGCTCGTGATTGGCTCTACATATATTCTACCGACGCCTCGTTCTCGGGCACGTTTTACGCTTGGGGAATCGCGCCCGGTCCTACTTGCGCGTTCCCGTTTACTCCCTATTCCAATATCCGCGATAACTGCGGTTATGTTTTGGATAAGTGCCTTGATCCCAAGAACTTCATCGACTATATGTATCCGACGGGGATTTGGATCGGTTGGACGGCGTCGTTGTGGCCGAATTATGCGCCGATTTGGGCGGATCCGTGGAATGTCGTGATTGAACCTCATTACGATCATTATCGCGCTTTCTTGCCGATGATGACCGTTAAATCTAGCCTTCAGCGTGATTTCTGGGCTTATCGTCGCATTGAGGCATATAAGGCGGGCTTGTTGGAAGACGCGCGCCCGTCGTTGAGAGAAGAGATCGAGAAGCCCGAGACGCTGGCCGGTTCTTGGCGTACGATTGAAGGTTTCAAGCCGCGTACACCCGCGATCGATACGATGCGCTCTTTGATCTGGCGCGCTAAACGTAACGATGATTTCTGGTGGTCGCGCGAATCGATTTGGAATAGCGATTTCGCGAGCGAAGTTTCTTCGCGTGAGGTGTTGGTGGAAGGCGCTGAGTTCGCGACTCCCTATTCGTTCGTTTCCACTGCTCCTGTCGTTGAAACTCGCGAGAAGCTCGCGTTCGTGATTCCCGGCATTGTCGGTCGCCGTGATAGCGATTCGACGCTCGCGATGGGAGAGCTCTTGAACGAGAACGGTTTTAAGGTAGTCCTTTGCGATGATATTTTCAGTTGGGAATATATGCGTTCGGAGAATAAGGGTATACTTCCCGGAAATCTTCCGGAAGATGCGAAGCGTTTCGCCGCGTTCATGTCGACTGTGATTGACGATTTGCGTGAAGATAAGAAGATCGATAATCCCGATGTTTATATCGTCGGTTGGTCGATGGGCGGCATAACCGCGACGCATCTTGCCGCGCTCGAAAAGCGTGGAGAACTCGGATTCGATGTGAAGAAGATTCTCGCGATCAACGCGCCTGTCGATATTCGTAGCGCGATGGGCGAGGTCGACGATATGTTCTCGGTCCTTAATACTTGGGATCGCGAGCGCGTGAGAAAGGTCTGTACCGAAGCCGCCGGAGCGCTTTACGCGTGGGCCGATTCGACCGATCCGAATAAGGACGAAGACATTGACGCGCCGAATATCTCCGAAGAAGAAGCGCGTTTCGCGATTGCCGTCACGATGTCGATGCCGCTTCCCGAGCTTATCGCCGTCAGCCACGATATGAAGCCGTTCGAGCAAATCAAGTCGAAGAAGACCGCTTTTCATCGTGATGAATTTTATCGTGAGATCGAGGAGGTCGGCTGCCGCGATTATATCAGGGATTATCTTATTTCGTTTTATCCCGGGATGAGCTACGACGATCTTTTTGCGGCGACGTCGCTTAAGTCGCTCGAGCAGGATATAGCTACGAACGATAAGCTCGTTATGATTCACGCTTGGGATGACGTCTTTATGAACGAGGATGATCGCGAGTACCTTGATAAAACTCTTAAAGATCGAATCACCTGGTTCTCCGTCGGCTCTCACTGCGGTAACTTCTATACGAAAGAATTCCACGAAGAGGTTATCTCGCGACTCTTGCGCGATTGAGACGTATTTGGTAAAATATTCTTATCATAAACTAACAAAAAGAGGTGGGTTATCCAACAGCAGTTCACTCGTGTAAATTACAAGATTCGCGTCCCGTCGGTTCGCGTTCTTGATGCTCAAGGCAGCATGCTCGGCGTTATGCCGACCCGCGACGCTCAACGTCTTGCGGAACAGCGCGGACTCGACTTGGTCGAGATCACTCCCAATGCCAATCCTCCGGTCTGTAAGATCATGGATTACGGTAAGTATAAATATGAGGAGTCCATTAAGGCGAAGCAAGCCCGTAAGGCCCAGAAAGTGCAGAAGGTCAAGGAAATCAAATTCCACCCCGGCACCGACACGAATGACTTCAATTACAAGCTTTCGCAGATTCGCGGCTTTATTGAGGAAGGCTGTAAGGTTAAACTTACTTTGCAATATCGTGGCCGCGAGAATGCCCACCGAGAGCTCGGCGAAGACGTGATCAATCGCGTTCTTGAAGAGCTTAAGAACGAGTGCTTCGTAGAACAAGCTCCGAAGACGCTTGGCCGTATTCTCGGCGCTTTGATCGGACCTCCGCGTAAGAACGCGCCGAAGGTCTCGGCTCCCGCGCCGAGCGCGAATCCCCCCGCTATTCACATTTCGATTAAGTAAGAGGCTTTAATCATGTCCAAATTCAGGTTTAGAGGTCGTCGTAACACTTCCGAAAACGCCGTCAAAGGCGAGCGGATTCCCGTGCGAATGATTGTTCCGAATCTGGTTACGTCGACGGCGGCGTGCGCGGGCATGATGTCGATTACTTTCTCTTCGGAAGGACGATTCCTTCCGGCGATGTGGGCGCTTTTGGTCGCTTGCATTTGCGATGGCCTCGACGGACGCGTTGCGCGCATGCTTAACGCGTCGTCGAAGCTTGGGGCGGAACTCGATTCGCTAGCTGACTTCGTTAATTTCGGAGTGGCGCCTGCGATGTTCATGTTCTTCTGGCTTACCGGTGGCCCGACCCACGTCGGCATTTCACCTTTCGTAACGCGACTCGTGCTTGGATGCGCGCTTTTTTATGCGATGTGCGATTGCTTTCGTCTCGCGCGATTCAATACGATGCTTGAGCAGCCTCCGATCCCTTATTGGAAGCCGTTTTTTACGGGGGTCCCGGCTCCCGGCGGTTGCTGGATGGTGCTTTCGCCCGCGATTTTGACGACGGCGTTAAGCGAGAAGGGCCAGCTTCCGATTCTTCAGAACGTCTTCCAGAACCCTTATTTCGGGATGGTCATGCTCCTCTTCGTCGGTTCGTTGATGGCGTCTCGGCTTCCGACGATCTCGCTTAAGACTCTTCATATCCCGAAGAAGATTTTGCCTTGGGTAATGGCGGCGCTTTTATTGCTTATCGCGTTTCTTGTCGCGAATTTCTGGCTTACGTTAGGCGTAGTCGGTTTTCTCTACGTTCTTTCGATTCCGGTTACCGGTTGGGCGTTCGTGAAGGCTCGAGCAAAATATGTTTCCGGATCTAATTGATCTCGGCTTTCTTCACTTGAAAACCTACGGCGCTTGTATGGCCGTGGGTTTTCTCGTTTGTTGGACGTTAATCGAGAAACTTTCCTCGCGTAAGGATCTCGGTAATCTGGTCCTGGCGATGATGGTCTCGGGTGTCGTCGGCTCTCGAATCGCTTATGTGATCGAACATTGGCAAAGCGAATTCGCCGCGAATCCGTGGTCGATTATTCGTGTCGATCAGGGTGGGCTAATGTTCTACGGTGGGCTTATCCTCGCGATGATCGTGTTCGTTGTTTGGTGCCGTCTCTACAAAGAAAATCTTAAGGAGCTTGCGATGCTCTTCATAACCGCCGTGCCGCTTGGACACGCTTTCGGTAGAATCGGCTGTTTTTTCTACGGATGTTGTTATGGCCGAGACTCTGATGCTTGGTGCGCGGTGACATTTCCTGCAGGTAGCCCGAGCTGGTATGAGCACGGAAGAACTCTCGTAAGCGTTCTTCCGACGCAGCTTTTCGAAGCGGCTGCGCTTCTTGTCCTTTTCGCTTTGCTTATGTATCTTTATCGAAAGTTTCGCGATTACACGTTCAGCGCTTATTTGGTCGGGTATGCGATCATTCGTTTTTTCATCGAGTATTTGCGCGGCGATCCTCGCGCGGCGGTAGGACCTTTCTCGATTTCGCAGACGATTTCCATCTTGATGATAATCTTGGGAGCGGTGACATTTGAACTTGCACGTCATAATCGGCGAGGATGATTTCTTGGTCGCCGAGGCGGCGAGGAAAATCATCAAGGACGGAGTCGGTCTCGAAGTGATCGATTCCGTTAATTCCGGTAATGAAGAAACTCGCTTAAGAGATATCAAAGAAGCCGACGCGTCCTTTTCTACTCCGCCTTTCCTCGAGCCCTCGAAAGTCACTTGGTGGAAGAACGTGAAGTTCTTGCCCGGCTCGCGCGGAGGAAAAGAAGAGAAGGTGAGCGAAGCGGTTAAAGCGGCGCTCGAAAGATTCGTCAATAAACTCACTTCGACGGAACTCCCCGACAATCAACATTTCATCCTTTCCGGGCCGTCGCTCTTGAAGACTTCTACGGTGGCGAAGAAGCTGGCGCTTAAAGCCGAGGTCGTCGTTTTTGCCGCGCTTAAACCTTGGGAGCAGAAGCAAGCACAAGAAGCTAAGGCGATCGAGCTCGCGGCGGAACTCGGACTCGAGTTCGCGCCCGGCGTTCAGAAAGCGTTCATTGACGTGGTCGGCGTCGATACCCGCTCGATCATGAGCGAGCTCAATAAGCTTAAGTGCTACCTCGGAGAAGAGAAAAAGATAACCTATAAGGTCGTGGGCGAGATCACGTCTCCGGGGGCAGGTGTCGAGCCCGAGATATGGGGAGTTACGAACGGAATCGGCGAACGCAACGCGGCGAAATTCCTCGACGCTATCAAGCGCTTCGAAGGCGAGAGCGGTTTTGACGTTCGAATGACCAATGCGATCGAACGACTCTTCAGAGACATGCCTCCTCGTTTCGCTTCGAATTGGACCGCGCTTGAATTGAAAAGAGCTCGCGCGAGATTCTTTGAACTCCGAGAGCGATCGGTTTCCGGCGGTAGTGTGAACGAGCTGATAATTACCGAGGCATTGCGTGCGATGCGTAAAGGAGTGAGAGCATGATTCGAGGGACTATGAATCTCGAGCAAGCTTCCGAGCATGTTCATCTGGAAGCGAACGAACTTCGCCATTACGCGCAACGCGGCGAAATCGACGCGGTAAAACGCGGCGATGATTATGTCTTTGAAATTTCGAAACTCAACGAGTGGGCTCAACGCAATATGCTCAGTCAATCGCGCAAGGCTCTCGCGGAACAGCACAAATCAATGCTTGCGCAATTTGCAAAAGAGAAGAAACTTGATTGGAGCGTAGTTGAATATTTCAACTTCGAGGCGATGACGCTTGATCTCGCGGCGAAAGGGAAGGGCGGAGTTATCCGTGATATGACCGATCTTGCCGACAAGTCGACTTGCCTTTATGATCCGGAGACGCTCTATAAAGAACTCGTCGCTCGTGAAGAAATCGCTTCGACTGCGGTAGGAGGGGGTGTGGCGTTTTTGCACCCTCGTTTTCATGACCCTTATATTTTCTCCGAGAGCTTCATCGCTTACGCGAGAAGTCCGAGAGGAGTATTCTTCGGCGCTGATGACGGAGAACCGACGCGTCACTTTTTCTTGATTTGCTCTACTGATCATGAGGAGCACCTTCATATCCTCGCGCGCCTTGCGATGATCGCGCAAGATAAAGATGCCGTCGCGAAACTGGACGCGGCAGAATCTTTGGAAGAAGTTCTGAACGTTATCGGAGAAGCGGAGAAAGGTTATCGCAAATGAGAAAGTACTGGTTTTTCGATTTGGATGGAACGCTCGCGGACACCGATCGCGATATACGTGAAGCATGGAAAGCGGCGATTGTAGATGTCGGACTTCATTGTCCTCATTTCGATAAGGAATTCATTGCCGGTCCTTCGATTGACGAGATGACGAAGAAGCTTTTTCCAAACGAGTATTCAAGCGAAATCTCAGATGCGATACGCGTTAATTTCGGTAGGCATTATGATGGCGACGGCTTCCCTAATACGTATGAATACCCCGGTATTATCGAAGAAGTGAAAAGACTTAAAGAGGCTGGCGCGAAAGTGTTTATCGCGACTAATAAACGCTTCGCAGGAGCTCGAATAATGGCGCAAAAGTTCGGTTGGGATAAAATCTTCGATGGGCTCTATTGCGGTGATATGCATAAAGATGACGCGATCGGAAAGCTTCGCAAGCCGGCGCTCTTGAGGTTGATAATGAAAGAGCAGGGAGCCGATAGAGGTGAATGCGTTATGGTCGGAGATACGATAAACGATTTCGAGGCCGCGCGAGAAAACGGAATTTTTTCGATAGCCGTACCTTGGGGGTACGGTACTGACGAAGAAAAGAAAAATGCGGATTTGTTCCTCAAGTCCTTGCCTTTTCCCAACTAAAAGAGTATAATTTGTATCGTGAAAAAAGCTAAAGACAAGCTGAAGTATAACCGCATCCTCTTGAAACTTTCAGGAGAGGTGCTAGGTAATAAGGAAACGGGCGAGTGTATCGACCCGAAGAATTTGGCGTTTATGGCCGAGCGCGTGAAGAAGATTCACGCTATGGGTTGTCAGATCGGTATCGTTCTGGGCGGAGGAAATATTTTCCGCGGACTTACCGGCGCCGGGAAGGGCGTTAATCGTGTTACGGGCGATTCGATGGGAATGCTCGCTACGATTATCAATGGCCTCGCGATGATGAACGCGCTTGAATCTATCGGCGTGCCGACGCGAGTGATGACGTCGATCGAAATGCCGAAGCTCGCCGAGCCGTTTATTCAGCGCAAGGCTATTCGTCATTTCGAAAAAGGTCGCGTTTGCATTTTCGCGGGCGGTACGGGTAACCCTTATTTCTCGACCGACTCCGCTGCGGCCTTGCGCGCGAGTGAAATCGGCGCGGATGCGCTTCTAAAGGCGACTAAGGTCGATGGTATTTACACCGCCGACCCTAAGAAGGATCCGAATGCGAAGAAGTACGGTTCGCTCAAGTACGAGACCGCGTTGGAAAAGCGACTTAAAGTGATGGATAGCGCGGCCTTCGCGCTTTGCATGGACAATGATATCCCGATCGTGGTGTTCGATTTCTTCGATGGTGCCGCGCTCGAGGGAGTAGTTAAAGGTAAGAAAGTTGGAACCGTGGTAAGTTCCGAGGAGAAGTAAAGATGGAAACTGTCAGTGAAGTTTTGAATGATGCGACCTCGAAGATCGGCAAGAGCTTCGATACGCTTAAGAGTCAGTTCGCCGGTCTTCGTACCGGTAAGGCGTCGCCTGCCATGGTCGACCAGATCAAGGTCGAGTACTACGGTTGCCCGACCCCGATCAAGAATCTTGGAACGATTTCGACGCCGGAACCTCGCCAAATCAAGATCACGCCCTTCGACCCGACTGTTCTTGATGCGATGAACAAGGCGATTCTTGCCGCGAATATCGGCGTCACGCCTCAGACTGATGGTAAGGTTCTTCGCATTACGGTTCCCGAGCTTAACGAACAGCGTCGTAAGGAAATCGTCAAGGTCGCCAAGACTCAGGCGGAAGCTCAGAAGGTTGCGATGCGCAATGTCCGTCGCGACGCGAATGATGCGGTCAAGAAACTTGAGAAGGATAAGAAGATTTCCGAAGACGATATGAAGCAGGGCCTCGATAAGATTCAGAAGGCGACTGATGAAGGTATCGCCAAGATCGATGCCGAGCTTAAGTCCAAGGAAGCCGAAGTAATGGCGGTATAATCCGTTTGAGCGATAGAGCGATTTTCACAAGAGGAGGAATTAATATGGCAGAGGAAACTTTAACTCCCGTTAGCGCCGCTGAGCCGCCTAAGGCCAATCCGCTTTCGAAGCCGGTCTCGACCGCGCCCGCTACGCTTAAGCTCCCGCCTAAGCCGGCGACGGGCCTTAAGCCCGGTCTTAAGCTTCCTCCTAAGCCGACGCTTGGGGGTATTAAGCCCGGTCTTAAGCTTCCCTCGAAGCCGGTTATTCGTAAGCCCGGTTCCGCTCCGACCACGATGTCGATTCCGAAGCCGATTCTTCCGAAGCCTGTCTCTACCGCTGTCGCTGCGCCTACTCCCGCGCCGGCCCCTGCCGCTCCCGCGCCTACGCCTGCCGCGCCTGCGCCGACGCCGGCTCCTGCCGCGCCTCAGGGCGAAGGTTCGGTCGCGACTTTGAAGGCGATGACTCAGAAGCTTAAGTCGATCACTCAGCCGATTCCTCAGCAGGCTATTCTTCACAAGACCGGCATGCTCGCCGAGACCGCGCTTACTGACGCTCAGAAGCAGGCCGCGAAGTCGAAGACGTCGCGCATTTCGCTTTCAGAAGCTATCGGTGTCGCGCCGGTTAAAAACGACGCCGCGCCGATGAAGACGATTCGTATTAAGCGTCCCGTCGATCTGCCGAAGACCGTGACTCCGGCTCCCGCTGCGACGGCTCCTGCCGCTACGCCCGCGCCTGCCGCGCCGGCCTCAACCGCCGACTCGACGACCGTCACCCAGCGCAAGACTCTTAAGATCACGCGTCCGAACATTGCCGGTGGCGCTAAGCCCGCCGCTCCTAAGTTCGGGGTAAAGAAGCCTACGACCGCGACTACCGCTCAGACTATTGCCGCTCCTGCGCCCGTTGCCGATATCGCCGATATCCCTGAAATCGCGGATATCCCTGATATTCAGCCTGTCGCTGCCGCGCAGGGCGATACGGTTGCCGACGTCCCGAAGGCCGTTGCGACCGCTAGCTTGGTTGTTCAGCTCGCGGCATGCGGCGTTGCTGCGGCGCTTGTTTGGGCGCTTTATCAGAGCTGGATACTCCCGCTCGTTTGCGGTGGCTGCGCGGTGTGAAGCCCGTAAGCTCAATCGTTAAAGCGACAGCGTTAATGCTCATTTCGGAGCCGCTGTCGCTTTTGCTTTTAGGCTTGGCGCTTTTGACGACCACGCTATCTAGCGCGTTTCATTACCACCAGTTCGGTGAACCGACTCGTCTGGCTAGAGATGCCTCGGTGTCAGCGGTACTCGTCTTTACGATTATATTCGCCGCGTTCGGTGCGATCAAAACTTTTCGCCGTGAAATCGAAAGCGGTACTGCAGCGCTCGCGCTTTCACATGCCGTTTCTCGCCGAGCTTTTTATTTTGCGAAGTCGATCGGTATTCTTTTGTCGATGATTTTGTTTTCGTCGGCGATTATGTTCAATGCGACTACGATCGTTAATGGAGCTCGCCTTGGTGGAGAACTTGCGAAAGGTAGCGGTGATATCGCGAGGCTTTACGGTCCTTCGTTTTTGGTGTCGATAGTCGTTTTCCTTATGCCGCTTGTGTTGTCTGCGCTTTTGAATCGTTTTGCGCGTTTCCGTTTTACGCTCAGCGCTTTCTTGATGACATGCGCTTTTTCGGCTTTGTCTCTCGCTTTTCGTTTTGATGCGGAGGTAGCATATTCGGTGACAAAGACTTGCCTGCTCGCCTTTTTGCCTGCGATGATCGTCGGCTCTGTAGCATCCGCCGCCTCGGCTCTGTTGAAATCTAATTTCGCCGGGGCTATCGTCGCGATTGCGATAGGTGCGATGTTGCCGATCATGATTAATTTCACGCGCCTTGCCGCACCTTTCGAGGCGATGATCGGGGCTCTCGTGATGATAGCTGCCGTTACTCTCATCGGCGTCGAACTTTTCAATAAACGGGATTTGTTATGAGTAGTGTGATCGAGATTAACGCCGTAGAACGTACGTTTCGAGATTTCTGGCTTCGCCCGACGGTGAAGGCCGTTAAGGGCGTGTCGTTCAAAGTCGAAAAGGGCGAAGTGTTCGGACTTCTAGGCCCCAACGGTTCCGGTAAATCCACTACGATCAAAATGCTTTTAGGATTGCTTTCGCCGTCGAAAGGAGGAGTTAAGCTCTTCGGCTTTGATCCACGTGCGCTTGCTGCGCGTCGAAAGGTCGGCTACCTCCCGGAGCTCAGTTATCTTCATCCGTTTCTTACCGCCCGTGAGACGCTCCTCTATTACGCGGGACTCTGCGATCTTCCTCGTGCTGAAGCGAAAAAACGTGCGCAGGAACTTCTTAAGATGGTCGGCCTCGAAAAGGAAGCATCTCGTCCCGTGTCCGGCTTCTCGAAGGGTATGGCGCGCCGTGTCGCGCTCGCTGCGAGCTTGATCGGAAGGCCCGAGCTTTTGATTCTTGATGAACCTACCAGCGGGCTGGATCCCGTTTCGACGAAAGAAGTGAAAACGCTTATCAAAGCGCTGCAAAAGAAGGGGATGACGATCTTGATGACGTCTCATCTTCTTGCCGATGCCGAGGACGTCTGCGATCGTGTCGTTATCTTGAATCATGGTGAAGTAGCTGCTGAAGGTGAGATTTCGCAACTCGGTTCGTCGCTTGAAGAGTTCTTCCTCTCGAAGGTAGGGAATGCCGATGACTTCGTTTTGGCAGATTTTCTCGCTTGAGTTCAAGGGGCTTTGGCGAACGAAGACGCTTGCGATTCTATTAATCGCGGCGCTCGTTTGGATGTTGACAGCCGACAAAGTCGTAAGTGGTGACGGCACGATCGAAGGCGCGAAGGAAATGTATCTGAAATTCTCTTTAGGAGGAGTTTTCGCCATTACCTTGATAGCTTCCGTTTTTGCCGCTACCGCTTCGATAGCGAAAGAGCGCGCGGAAAAACGTCTTCAACTCACGATGGTAAGACCGGTCAGATATTCGATTATCGCGATTGCGAAAACTGCCGCGATCACATTCGCCGGTTTTATGGTCCTTGCGTTCGCGACCGCTATTGCCGTTTTGCGTGTCGATACTTCCGATATTTGTTATCACGTTGTTTCTCCGATACTTGAAAGCCCTCGAGCCGAAGCGGAGCGGATGTATCGCTCTTATATGGAAGACCCTAATACGCCCGAGTATATAAAGCGAGCGAAGAAGTCGCTAGTGGTAAGAATCTTGACTCAGAGAGCGCTCGACCACTTCGAAACGATCGATTCGGGAGAAACCGGGAAATGGAAGTTCTCGATTCCCTCTTCTTATGGCGCGAAGGATATCGCGGCGCAAATTCGCTTTACGAATCTTTACGATATGCGCTCTTCGGTATTCGGAGTGTTTACGCTCGGCGATCGCTCGGGCTCGGTCAGTAATATCACGCAGTCGATCTTGTCGGTTAAACTCTCCGGCTCGGACGAATCTTTTTCGGGTGAACATGAACTTAAGTTTGAGAATCGCGGAAGTGCTGCGGTAATGCTCCGTAATCGCAAGGATGTTCATCTCTTGATTCCTGCCGATGCTCGTTTCTATAATCTGATTCGCTCGCTTATTCAGTTGACATCGATTCTATCGTTCGTAGTCGCGCTCTCGATGTTTCTCGGCGCGTCGCTTTCGCGCCCTGTCGCTACTTTCGTTGCGATATTGATGCTTCTCATTACGGAGATGAGCCCGAGCGTAATCGAACAATATCCTGATGAGCTCGAAACGAAGTTGGTCGATCGCGTAGGGCTTTATATGACGCGCCTTGCGGAGAAGGTGACTCGCCCCTTGAGTTCGCTCAATCCGCTCGAAGCGCTCTCGCGCGGAGAATGTGTGGAATTCTCCGATACGCTGGAGGCTTCCGCCGTTAACTTCATTTTGGTTCCGAGCATCTTCGCGTTACTCTCGGCGCTTGCTCTCGCCGCGAAGAAAGAGCCTTAAATTCTCTAATGTGGAAGAGGTCGGGTAAAGAAAGGTGATTTATGGGTATTATTCTTGGAGTTTTAGTTGTCGTCGTTCTCGTCTTGTTCGTTTACATCGAGGCCTTGAAAGGTCAGGCGAATAAGCGTAGGGGCGAAGTTGAAGCGCTTACGAAAGAGCTTAACGATGAGAAGATCAAGAATGCGCGGCAGTCGGCGGAGCTCGAGGGCGAGAAGAAGCGCATCGTCGACATGGAAGCGCACTACGTGAAAGTGATGGCCGAATCGAAGGCGCAGTTCAAAGAGCTTTCCGCTGAAGTTTTGAAGGCGAGGGAAGAAGAACTTCGTAAGTCCAATGGACGCGAAGTAAGCTCGCTTTTGGAGCCGATGCGCCAACAGCTCGGAGAATTTCAGAAGGCGGCCGAAGCGGCGAAGAAGTCATCTGGTGACTTGGGGGTTAAGATGGAATCGGTCTTCAAGTCTTTGCAGATGACGGCGGGAGAATTCGGCAAGGAAGCGAAGAGCTTTAAGGATGCGCTTACGGGAGCCAACAAGAAGCAGGGCAATTGGGGCGAACTAATTCTCGAGCAGGTACTTGTCGATGCTGGACTTAAGGCGGGCGAAAACTATGTGATGCAAACGGGCTCCGGAAGCGGAATTCCCGACTGCCAAGTCTTCGACCCCGGCTCCAAGAAGATTCTTATCGTCGACTCGAAGATGAGTTGGACGAAGTATGAAGAAGCGTATAAGCTCGAGGAAGGCGCGGAAAGATCGGCCGCTTTGAAGGAACACGTCTTAAGCGTGAAGCGCCACATTGATGAGCTTCTTAAAGCGAACTATCCCGAGACTCAAGTTCCGCCGCGCATCGGCTACGAGTATGTACCGATAACCGCGATGTTCGTTCCTTCGACCGCGGCACTTCAAGCGGCGCTAGAAGAAGACGAGACGCTGATTGACTACGCTTTCAAGCGCAATGTCGCGCTCGTCACGCCCCTTACGCTCTTTGGCTTCATGCGTCTTGTGAGCAGCGCTTGGTCGAAGTATCAAGTTCAAAAGAACAGCGAAGAGATCTTCAAACAGGCGAAGATGCTCGTAGAGCGCGTCGACAAGCTTTTCAAGAGTTTGGAGGACGTCCTCGGCTTTCTCGATAAGGCGAAGTCGAGCTGCGAAACCGCGCTTCAGCAGGCCTCGGTCGAGGCGAAGGGCCAGTGCATCAAGGGCCCGGCGCTCAAGATCATCAAGCTTGCGGGCTCGCCCGAGAAGGGCGTCAAATCGAAGACGCTAGTAGAGGCGGAAAGTGAAGAAGCTTAAAAGGAGAATCCTTAAAATGATCGACAAAGCTTTTTTGGAAGAATATCTCAATACGCCGACTCCCACGGGTTCGGAACATTCGGGCATGATGCTCTTAGGTAAGCGCATCAAAGAAAAGACGGGAGTCGAAGTCTCCATCGATGTGCATGGGAATCTCCATGCCGTCTATGATGCGGGCGCGAAGACGACTGTAATGCTCGAGGGTCATGGGGATGAAATCGGCTATATCGTCGAGTATGTCGACTCTAACGGCTTCGTCTTCTTCCAGCCCTTGGGCGGAGTTAGCGCTCCTGCTTCGACGGCCGAACGAGTTCGCATCTATACGAAGAAGGGTATTGTGAACGGCGTTTTCGGGCTTCGTCCGCCTCATCTTATGTCTGCAGACGAGCGCAAAAGTGCCGCGGATAATTTGAAGAAGATGCCCTGTGATATCGGAGCGAGCTCGAAAGCGGAAGCGCTCGAGATGGTAGAGATCGGGGACGTCGCTATCGTCGACTCGGGTTTTCGTCCGCTGATGAAGACGCGCTTCTCCGCTCGTGCGCTCGATGATAGGATCGGCTCTTTCGCGATGATGGAAGCATTCATCAAACTGGTTACGAGCGAAACGAAGCCGAAAGTGAATCTCCACTATGTCTCGTCGGTTGCTGAAGAAATCGGTCTCGTGGGAGGACGTCTCGCGAGCTTCAATGTCGCGCCTCAAATCGGCATCAGCTGTGACGTCGCCTTCGCGAGCGATGCGAATCCTGAAGATGCGAAAGTGATCGGCGAGCTTGGGCTAGGTAAGGGCGTTGCTTTAGCTCGTGGCCCCATTTATCATGAAGGGCTTCGTGAACTTTTCAAAACTGCCGCGGAAGAAAAGGGGATTCCTTATCAGGTTAGAGCGGTAGCGAAGGGCGCGGGCAACAATGGTTGGTCGCTTAAGACCGAGCATGGAGGTGCCGCGGTAGTCCAGCTCGGAATCCCGCTTCGCTACATGCACTCACCGGTCGAAGTCGCCGACTTTATCGATGTCGAATCGACTATCGACCTCACAGTTGCCGCAGTCCAAATGCTTTCCGACGAAACGGTTCTTCTTCCCGAGCAACCTTAAGTGTCGCGGCCAAATGGAGAGAAAGACCCTCTTGCGTAAAGCGAGGGAAATTTGATATAATACTCACCATTCTGCCCATGGTGGGTGAGAATGAAGCGAATGATTCGGGGTAATCCATCCTCGGACAAAGCGGATTAATCTACAATCAAAAGGATTAAAGGAGAAAACAAAATGGAAATGCCTACCTCGACCCTCACGGGTATTACGCTCAAGGACATGTTTGATGCCGGTCTTCACTTCGGTCATCAGACGAAGCGCTGGAATCCGAAGATGAAAGGCTATATCTTCGATAAGCGCAATGGTATTCACATCATCGATTTGACTCAGACCGTCGAGCTTCTCGATCAGGCCGCTCAGTTCGTCAAGAACGTCGTTCTCGATGGCAAGAAGGTTCTCTTCGTCGCCACGAAGAAGCAGGCCGCCGAGCTCGTCAAGGGCGCTGCGGAATCGGTCGAGCAGTTCTATGTTACCGAGCGTTGGCTCGGTGGTACGCTCACGAATGCGAAGACGATTCGTTCGTCCGTCAAGCGTATGCGTCAGCTCCAGGCGACCGCCAAGGCCAATGGTGGCGAACTTTCCGAGCACAAGCAGGAAGCTTCGATGCTCCGCCGCGAACTCACCAAGCTCGAAACGAACTTGACCGGTATCGCCGATATGCAGGAACTCCCCGGCGCCGTCATCGTTATCGACTGCGTCAAGGAAGCTAACGCCGTTAAGGAAGCCGTCCGTCTTCACATCCCCGTCATCGCCATCGTCGACACGAACGCCGACCCCGAGCCGATCGACTACGTGATCCCCGGCAACGACGATTCCGTCCGCGGTATCGAGCTCATCCTCGGCGGCCTTACCAAGGTCATCAAGGAAGCCGGCGAAGAATACAGCGCGAAGGCCGCTGATGAAGCCAAGAAGCGTGAAGCCGAGCGTGCCGCTCGCCAGGACGCCGAAAAGGCCGCCCGCGCCGATCGTAAGGCGAAGGCCGGTGCTAAGCCCCGCTCCGGCGCTGCCAAGAAGCCGACGGTCGCTGCTAACGTGAAGGCCGCCGCTCGCGCCGCTAAGGAAGCCGCCGAGATCAAGGCGAAGGCCGATCTCGCCGCCAAGCGTCAGGCCAAGGTCGCCGAAGTCGAAGCGCAGGTCGCTGAAGCTCCCGCCACCACCGAGGCCTAAGGACAAAGTAACGGGGAAGCCCAGGCTTCCCCCACCTTCACTAAACACTTAACACTTTAACTTTAACACTGACTATGGCTATCACTATCGATATGATCAAGCAGCTCCGCGAAGCTACTGCCGCGGGCATGGGTGCTTGCAAGGAAGCTCTTAACGCCACGAACGGCAACATGGACGAAGCCGTCAAGTATCTCCGCGAGAAGGGTCTTGCCGTTGCCGCCAAGCGCGTCGACAAGGAATCGAAGCAGGGTATCGTCGCTTTCGCCGAGGCCGCCGACAAGAAGACGATGGCTCTCGCCGAAATCAACTGCGAAACCGACTTCGTCGCGAAGACCGAAGCTTTCATCAAGTTCGCTTCTGACGCCGCCAATGTCGCCCTTGAGGGTAAGGACATCGAAGCGACGCTTTCCGACGACTACAAGATGCTTCTCACCAAGACCGGCGAAAACGTGAAGATCCGCCGCTCTGAGCAGTACAAGCTCGAAGGTACGGGCGTTCTCTCGGGCTACATCCACATGGGTGGCAAGATCGGCGTCATGGTCGAACTCGCGACTCCTTGTGAAAAGTGCGCCGCTTCCGCCGAACTCGCCGAAGCCGCTCACATGATCTGCCTCCAGATCGCCGCGAACTCGCCCGCTTACATTAACCCCGAGGACGTTCCCCAGGCCGAAATCGACAAGGAACTCGAGATCAAGCTTAACGCTCTCAAGGAACAGAAGGGCAAGCTTCCTCCTGAAGCCGCGCTCGTCGGCATCAAGAAGGGCATGGCCGCGAAGTATTGCACTCAGATCTGCCTCACCAAGCAGGATTACGTCGCTGATGGCGACATCACCGTCGAGAAGTATCTCGAGGGCGTTTCGAAGGCCTGCGGCGGTGCGCCGATCACCATCAAGCGCTTCACGCGCCTCCAGCTCGGAGCCTAAGACGATGGAAGCGACCATTCGCGCCAAACTCGAAGAACTCAGGATCGGCCTCCAGAATGATGGGGGCGATCTTGAGCTCGTTAAAATCGAAGGCAAGGTCGTTTATTTGAAGCTGGTCGGTCATTGCGGAAGCTGTCCTTTCGCGATGATGACCTTGAAGCAGGGTATTGAGGTAGCTCTCAAGGAAATCGACCCTGAAATCACCGTCGAAAGAGTCGTGGAATAATGAAGACTTTCAACGTATCTCTCGTTGGTGTAGGTGGTCAGGGTATTATCCTGACTGCCGATTTGCTCGCTGCTGCGGCTGCCATTGCCGGTAAGGACGTCAAGAAGTCCGAAATTCATGGTATGGCTCAGCGCGGCGGTTCGGTTATTTCTCAGGTTCGCTTCGGCGAATCGGTCGCATCGCCGATCATTCAGGAAGGTACGAGCGATATTCTCGTTTCCTTCGATCGTCTTGAGGCGCTCCGTTGGGGCCATCTCCTCGCCGAAGACGGCAAGGTTCTCCTCAACGACATGGATCTCGTCCCGATTACCGTTTCTTCCGGTCAGCAGCCGGCGGTAACCGATCTTGATGAGCGTATCGCGAAAGCTTATCCTAAGGCGATTATCATCGATGCGATGAAGATCGCGAAGGACGAAGTCGGCAATGAGCGCACGATGAACATGGTTATCGCGGGAGCCTTGTCGACGCTCGTCGATATCGACGAAGCTTGCTTCATTAAGGCGATGGAAGAAAAGCTTACGGGAGCTAAGGCGAAGCTCCTCGAGGTCAACAAGAAGGCCTTCGAACTCGGCCGCGCCGCTGCTATCGGGGAGTGAGTTTCGATATGGGAATGTGGAATAGAGCTGCCGAAACGATGTCGAGAGACGAGCTGAATAAGGTTCAGCTCGAAGGACTTAAAAAGTCTCTTCGTCGTGTTTGGGGTAATGAGTTCTATCGTTCCCGTCTTCTTAAAAGTGGAATCACTTCCCCCGAGGAAGTGAAGTCGCTTGATGATTTGAAGAAGCTTCCGTTCTTCACGAAGGACGATTTCCGCGAAGCTTATCCCCTTAAAATGAATTGCGTCGACCGCAAGGAACTCCTCGAGTTCCATATGTCGTCGGGTTCGACGGGTACGCCGGTAGTTATGGCGTACACGAAAAACGATTTGAATCAGTGGGCCGAGTGCATGGCGCGTTGCTATGCGATGGCTGGGCTCGAAAAGGGCGATGCGCTTCAGATCATGCCGACTTTCGGGCTTTTCAACGGTGGCTTCGGTTGCTATCACGGTTCGCGCAAGGCGGGGCTCTTTACTATTCCCGCGTCCTCCGGCAATACCGAGCGGCAGATTCGCTTGATGCGTGATTTCCATGCGAAGGGCTTCGTTTCGGTCGTCTCTTATGTGCCGCGCATTATGGAAATGCTTGATGCTCAGGAAGATCATGATATTCCTTCCTTGCGCGTCGGTATCTTCGGTTCCGAGACTTTCTCCGATGAAATGCGCCGCAAGATCGAAAAGCGCCTCCATATCGAGTGCTTCGATATCTACGGCATGACCGAAACCGGCGGTATCGGTACTACCGGCCAGGATTGCAAGGAACATTGCGGTATCCATGTTTGGGAAGATCAGTACATTACCGAGATTATCGATCCTGTGACGGGCGAAGTTCTCCCCGATGGTGAGTATGGTGAGGCGGTCTTCACTTCGCTTACGCGCGAAGCGATGCCGATTATCCGCTATCGTACTCACGACATTACGCGTATTCTTTCCCGCGAAAAGTGTGCCTGCGGCCGCACTTCTCTTCGCATCGATCGCATCACGGGCCGCACTGACGATATGCTTATCGTCAAGGGCGTCAATTTCTATCCGCGTCAGGTCGAACAGGCGCTTATGGAAATCCCGGGCGTCAAAGATGAATTTCAGATTATCCTCGAAGAGCGTCACGGCATGACCGACGTTACGATTAACGTCGAAGCCGAAGAGGGGGTTACCGGCCACATGGTCGCGAAGCACCTTCGTGAGCGCCTCGGCTTCCTTCCCAAGGGTGATGTGTTCCCGGTCGGTTCGCTTCCCCGCAATGAAGGCAAGGCCAAGCGCGTCATCCGTCGCAAAATCGAAGATTAAAAGTTTGGACGATTAGCTCAGTTGGTAGAGCGCTTCCTTTACACGGAAGATGTCGGGGGTCCGAGTCCCTCATCGTCCACCAAGCAGTGAAAAGAATAAGTGATTTTGTTGTGAGAGAAACTCCGGCGGTTGTAATCGCCGCAGGAGTTATCGCCTACTTTTTCCCCGAAAGCTTCTGCTGGGTGCGGGGGCTTACTCAGACGCTCATCTTGGGGCTCATCATGCTTACGATGGGACTCACGCTCACGACGGAAGACTTCCGCGCACTAGCGAAAAGTCCGCTCGACTTGGCGATCGGCGCCGCGGCACAATTCACGATTATGCCGCTCGTAGCCCTCAAGCTCGTAAAACTCCTCGGCTTGAACGAAGGCATCGCCGTCGGCCTTATTCTTGTCGGTTGCAGCCCGGGCGGCGTTTCTTCGAATTTGATGAGCTTCTTGTGTAAAGGCGACGTCGCGTATTCGGTCGGCATGACGACCGTTTCAACGCTTCTCTCTCCGATCATGACGCCGCTTTTGATGCTCTACCTCGCAGGGACGCGAGTCGACGTCGATGCGCTCGGCATGTTCCAATCGATCATTTTCGTGACGATTTTGCCGATTATTCTCGGCGTCTCGCTGAATCGTTTCTTCGGCAAAAATCCCCGCTACCAGGCGACGAAGAGCATACTCCCGCTCATCGCTGTCCTCGCTCTCGCGGCGATTGTCGGGGGCGTCGTCTCCGCTCAAGGTTCGGCCATCGCTAAGTCTGGCCTGATGATTTTCGCCGCGGTTTTGATCCACAATGGCCTCGGATATCTCCTCGGCTTTTTTGCCGCGGTAGCTTGCCGCTTCCCCATGCCTAAAAGGCGTACGCTGTCGCTCGAAGTCGGCATGCAAAATGCCGGGCTCGCGACTGTCCTTGCGACGAAGCATTTTCCTTTGCTCCCGGAAGCCGCGATTGCGAGCGCCGTTTCCTGCATTTGGCATTCCGTCTCCGGTGCTTTGATGTCTCGCTTCTTCGCTCATCACTGAAATATTCCTCTGTTTTTCGCGCGGCTATGCCGTCCTTCTGGTCGAGAATCCCCCTGATGACATTGCTCGAATTTGCCTTGAACGCGGCACTTCGTGGCTTGCGTATGGAACTGCTGCGCTTTTGCCGCAGATCAGGGATATTCGACTCAGATTTCCGAACGGGATTCTCTGGAGCGGCTTTTCGCTCGGTACGGAACTTATGATGTCGACTGCGAATCTCGACAATGCGCCCGGCGACAAGTTTATCTACAATGATTTCCTCTGCCGCTCGAAAGAGCGTCTTATAGTAATGGATCAAGAGCCGAATGGACTTAGGAATATTACGCCCGGCTATTTTGTGTGCCGCGATTTCCCTGAGCGAATGCTTGCGCTTTCCGATCATCCTGTTCTCTTTACCGAAGGAGGCCTTGATCGCGATTTTGCGATTGTAAAGTCGATCTTTCCTCAAAACATTACCGCTTATCACCAACCTCGGTATGCGAATGTCGAACGATTCCTTGATGATAATTTGCCACGACATCTTTCTCTAATGGAGTACTTCACTCTTTGCAATGTTGATCCCACAAATCACTATTACAAGCAGAATCTAGTCGCCGTTTGGCTCGATAAGTTGGAAGAAAAGCTGCAAAACATGGATTGACTGCCAAGTCTACACCGATTAATAAATCCACGCCGAATCGACTGGGAATATGATTTTATAATAGGCTGCGGATGAGGCGGGAATGATTCGTTGCTGGTGCTCGCTAAATTGCTGCGCAATTTCCAGGTAAGAAAGCCAGGTCGACATCGATTTTGCGCCTTTCATTTCAATCGGCGTCAAAATCGGGTCGCATGCAGTCTTTCTTACCTGTCGCTGTGCAGGCTAACGAATCATTCCCGCCCCTCCGTAGCATGAGAATACTATTAAATGCGAGGTTTGTCGCATTACGCGGCATTTGGTATAATACGAGATATGAATACTATTGTTCGATTGTTCAATGAGTTCAAGCATGCAAAATGCTTGGAAGATATTCTTCATTCTTTTGATCCTTATGCGGAAATGTTATTCACGCGCGTTTGCCCTCCACATGTTAGTCTGACGAGGAAGTGCGATGATGCCGCAAGACTTTACGAACAAAAGTTGAGAATCGCAGCGGGAATTGCGGGTGATTTACCGGAAGAATCACCTACCTACGGGACTATCTTTAAGGCAATTGTGGCCGCCGGTGATTTGAAGACCATTTATTATATGCGTGGTGATGCAGTTGAATTTATAAATGAAGCCAAGCATACGTTAAAACTAACGCCGGACCACTTTATTGATAATTTCTCTAAACCTGTTGTCGTATATGTAGACGATAATCGGCCTATCGTAGATGATATAGTCGCCGTTTTAGTCTATTACAATGACGAAACAAAAATTCTATCGTGTATCTATTCATTTCGCACGCCTCAAGGATCGCGAGAGGTCGGGAAAGAGTTTTATCTAGAAGATTTGTGCGGGAAGCTGTCAAAAGAGATGGTAAGTATCGATGTGACATCAAGTAATACTGCACAGTTTTTATTGGAGGAAGGATATGTAAAAGAACTTGATGATGTCAATGATAAGATGTATAAGTCTATGGACTTCGTTTTGAAGTTCGTTCTTATGATGCAAGCTGACAAGCAGATCCTTGACATTCATCGCACATACAAAGAGTTTAAAGATAAGAAAAAAGAGAGGGAGTCTCGTGGCCTTGTCAGTCACCAAACGGTGGCGTTAACCCAGCGCTACAGGATTCATATGGACAGGTGTCGTACAGATTCGCAGGTGGTCGTGCTCGATAAAGAGGGAAAGATTCTTAAAACCACTATGGTAACCGGATTCATCCGACAGCAACACTATGGCCCAGGTAATACATTAGTCAAAACCATTTTTATTGAGCCCCACGAGACGCACGTTTGGATTAACGAAGGACTTAGAATCACAAAGGTGGTTGCGCAATTAGGTGCAAATATTTCCCCAAAGCAAGCAGGGAAAATGGTATAATATTAGCAGATAGACGATAGTAATATCGTTGCCGCGCGCTGGAACGCGAGTAGAGAATTTGTAAAGCGCACGGATCGTTTGTCAGAAACCTGGAAAGTTCGAACAAGCAAAGCTACCTCTGCGGAGAGAAATCAAGAGAAGATATGAGTGATTTAGGACTTGATTTATTTGGAGCGACAGAGGAAACAGCAAAGAGCGAAGGCCTTCGCAAGCTTGATGTTGTTAAGATGGACTATGTCGGCGCTGAAACGTTGACATGGGAAGAGTTGTTTGATGGCTTTGACGATCTAAAGGCGATTACGTTTTCTTCAGGCATCGGGTTTGTCGAGAAGCTTCTTCGTCGGTTTAAGACAGCTGAGATCATCTTCGGATGCGAAGAGGTGATTTCCGGTACCATGCAAGATGCAATGGCATTTCAGACACTCCTTCTGGAGCGCATTCGTAAGGATGCCACAAAGACGCTTCAGTCGATTATTGAGCGTATTGAGTCCGAATCATTGCATCTTTATGTGTCTCGAAATCGACTCTCTCATGAGAAGGTGTATCTTCTTTCTGCAGAGGATGGACGTAAGCGCGTCGTAATGGGCTCGGCGAATATGTCCTTCAATGCGTTTTCGGGGCGGCAACGCGAAAACATTTGCTATATTGATGGAGATAGCGCGTACGATTGGTATCTTGAGAGTTTTAATGATCTCAAGCGCGAGAGTGTAGATGAGATTTCAAAGAAAGCGCTTGTCGCGGCAGATGCGGTTGAGAACATTGATTCATTGCCGATTGCTGAGACAGTAAAGGTTAAGAAGGCGATTTATATTGAACCGGTTCAAGAGGCAAAAGAGGATGTACGCTTTATACTTGATGTACATCAGCTCTCTGGGAAGTTGGCGCCAAGTATGCCTGTAATAACAAAGGCGGATAAGAAGACAGGGCGCACGCTGATCGTCCCCGATACAATTGTTAAAGTGCGCCGTCAACTCGTTCAAGAGGAAGAGAGGGAGAAGGTTCAGCGCGACGAATACCCGCAACTCGATGTTAATGTAGAGGAAGCTGTCGTTCGTTTGAATAATAAAGAACTTGATCTTAATCCAACACCTGAAGAGGTTAAAACTGATGTTGAACTGTATCTTAAGTACATGGACGGGTATTCGAAGTTCCATGGTGCTTGGGAGGATATGCAACGGCGTTACTTTGAGTTCGCTAATTGGTTTTTCTGTACTCCGTTTATGGCAGTAATGCGTGATACTGCCGTGCGCTATGATCGGGGTCTTCTTGCATATCCAGTCTTCGGGCTGTTATATGGGCAAAGTAAGGCTGGAAAGACGACATTCCTCGAGACGTTGCTCAAAATGATGATTGGACAGAAACAAAGATTTCGGCGCCGGACTTCACAAGAAGCGTTATATTTGCGCTCAAGAAGAATGTGCATGGGGCGCCGATTATTGTTGACGATCTTACGCAGGCGCGCTTTAGTCAGCATGCGGTTGAGACAATAAAGTGGGATGATTATGGTGTTAATGAGCATAATTTGACTTATCCTGCTGTTGTCATAAGTGCAAATGAAGACGTTAAAGCAATCGCCCATGAAGTTACGCGGCGCACTGTTGTTTGCAGAGTTCAGGCGGGGTTAACTAATACTGAGGTTATGAAAAGTAATATCATTCGCTCTGTGCAAAAGAAGATGGGAACTGCGTTTTATCGAGAGTATCTTCGCCGAATGCTTGAGCAAGTGCCTGAACTTTTGGATGCGATTAAGAATGATGAAGTCGAAGAGTCTCCGGATATTCTGAAGCTCTCGTCTGAGGTCATAGTATCGATAATCAAGGAGCATAGCGATAAGTCTCCTTCTTATGTTAGAGAACTCTCGCTGGGAAGTTATTTTGATGAAGATGTGACAGGTAAATATGCCATTGAGGCGATTCAGCGTTCCTGGCGCACGAGCAGGGCTTCTTTTGAAATTAGTAAGAAATCGAATGAACTTCGGTACAACGCTGGAACAACTTATGATGTTGACAGGTTGCTAAAAGAGCTTCCTGAAACATTGGAGCCACGACGTTCAAGAGACTGGCTTATTGTTAATCTTGATGAGGCAAAGAAGTTCTTTAAAGTAGACTTTGAGCCAACGATTATGGAACGTTTGTTTGGGAGGTAATATATGCTTTATCTAGTGCTGATATTAATATTTGCTTTTCTTATAGCAATCAAGACGTTAGATTGCTATCTCAGATCTGCAAAAGGTAAAGGGGTGCTCGGAGAGAAGCTTGTATCCATGCGCTTGCGTGATGGGTTGGGGCCGGAATATGAGATTCTAAATGATATTTACTTGCCGACACAAGATGGTGCTACAACACAAATTGACCATGTGGTGGTCAGCAAATACGGTATTTTCGTAGTTGAAACTAAGAATTATTCTGGCTGGATTTTTGGAGACGCGAAGGCTGCAAAATGGACGAAAAGCGATTATGGGAAGAAGAGTCAGTTTCAAAATCCGATGCGGCAGAACTATCGTCATATATGTGCGCTCTCAGAGAACCTTGGGATCCCCAAAGACTACTTTATTGGGATTGTAGCCTTTTGTGGTACAGGGGAATTTAAGACGGAAATGCCTGAGGGCGTTGTTTATTCTAGGCGTGCGGCTAAATATATCAAGAGCTATTCGAGTCAGATTATTAAGGACGAACAGGTTCATGAAATCGCAGAGGTGATTTTGGAATGGCAGGCAACGCTTTCTAAGCAGCAAATAGCTGCGCACGTCCAGAATCTTAATGTCAGGCATGCTAAGTAAGGAGTTGCGAGGGAAAGGATGCGATGTATGAAAAAAGGGGTTATTTATATTCTTACCAATCCGAGCTTCCCTAGCTATGTAAAGATTGGATATGCGGATGATGTAGATGCGCGGGTTAATCAACTTAACTCTAGTAGCGCAGTGCCTTTTTCGTTTCATACATATGCAACTCTTGAGGTGGAGAATCGTTGTAGCGATAAGTACGTCCACAATCTGATCGACATGATGAGGCCAGAACTTCGGAGCGTGGAGAAAAATAATATTGGTAAGATTACTCGCCAGAGAGAATTCTTTCGTATGGAGCCGGATGAAGCATATGATGTCCTCGAGCAAATCGCTGGCTTGACCGGAGGGAAACTGACTCTTTCGGATGAGACCAAGAATGAGACCGAAGAGAAGAAGGTTGCGGCTATCGAGATGGGTAAGTTTCAAGACACTTTGAATGCGCGTCGCAACTTCTGGTCTCAGCTTATTGATTATGCAAATAAGAATAGCCGTTACGTAGAATTATTCTCTACCGAAAGGAAGGCCTCGCAAGATCATTGGCTTAACTTTGCATGCGGATCTAAGTATGCTCATATAGCACTGACCGTTAATACTCGTCATAATGGGATCGCAGTAGAATTTTATATACCGAAGCACAAAGCGTTGTATTCTAAGCTTGAGCAGAATCGTAAGGAAATCGAGAATGATTTAGGGTTTGAGTGTGAATGGCAACCGCTAGAAGACAAAAATGCGTCTAGGATCATTATACGTAATGAACTAGGTGATTTTAGAAAATTTGACGATAAAACTCGCAACATGGCTTTCGAGTGGCTTATTGATAAACTCGTTGTTATGCGGACGGTCTTCGCGAAGTATTATTGATTGGCGGTGGTATGGAAAGATATACTGAGTATAAGGTGATTCGTGTTAGCGAGAGCGGACTAGCGACGATTCTCTTGGGTGCGTCGGTTTTGCCGATGAAGAAGCTTGAGAAGGAGCTTAACAAGTATGCGCGAGATGGTTGGCAGGTCGTGTTCGAGACGATCGAGCGCCAGCGCTATCTCCTCTTCTGGACGCGTGAATCTATGATCGTTACGCTAGGGCGATAATATTTTTCCATAAATTATTGGAAAATTGGTCTGAACTCTTTTCTATATCACAAGAAATTCGACAATGAACTATAATGACAACAAAGTTTCGATGTCTAGTATTGTAGATGTGTTGAGAACTATCTTCCTGACAAATCATTTTGCTTCGCGGGCTTCGATCAATAAGTTGTTTGAGGGATGTAACTACGATTTGCTTGATGCAGCGTTTGAGTGCTTATGCGATAGCCTGGAAATTAATCTTGTGGATGCAGGACGTGCCAAAATTGCTCATATTAGGAATGATGTGTATTATTTAAAACCTTGGTGTGATAAAAGAAAAGATGAATTAGGTGTTACTTCGGCAGAAGCAGTAATTATATTTACATTGTTAGATGAGGTGCGGTATGGGACACGGAGCACAATCGAAATTCGTCTTTGTGAGGCAATGCATCATGGCATTATAATAGATTGTGACAAATTCTTTAATTTTGCGAAAGGATTATATCGACGACACCTTGCGAATATGATAGGAAATATTAACAATCAAGGTGAGTCTGCTAAGTTCGTTCAAGCGGTTAGATATTTGACGGGAAAATAGAAATTATTTTGTAACAGGGGATGGTGTTGTTATATAAAGGCGGATAGAATAAGGTAATTCGATCTGTGTCGAATTTGTGCCGCGTTATTAATCAACCTTCGTACGACAACACAATTCTATGTGGGACGCGGCGGATTAGGACTTTTGCCGCGGAAAAGGGGATGTAGGGTGAATGTTCGAAGAAGAGATGTCTTAGGCGAGTGGTTATGTATTTATCTGGTGTTGGGAAGAGTTCAGGTTTTGAAGTGTAAATCTCTTGCGGAATAGAATTGCCGCGGAGGGTGTCGCCGGGCTTCATGTATAGGTATAGGGCACGAGCCAAAAGCATCGTGCCAGTGTCCATCCATTCAAGGTGGTAGGCGTCTTTCATGCGGGCGAAGGTTTCGCCGTGGAAGGCAATCGAGTATTCTAGTTTGACTTTCATATCTATATTATACCGGATTTGCTTCCCTTTGTCCGGTTCCCAATTCTGCCGCGCGGTGTAATAAGATTCGGCTGGGACGGAGTGGGACCCATGCCGAATCTTCTCTTCTAAAGGCGGGTCGACTTGGCGTACGCGTAGCGTATCGCCGACAAAGACACGCAGTGTTTATTTTTTTTTGTGGATGGATATTATAAGCGCGGAGGGGTGGATGGCGAGAGGCGGCCTACATAGCGACGGCGAAGAAAGCATGCAGCGACCCGATTTCGACGCCGGTTGAAATGAAAGGCGCGAAATCGATGTCGACCTTGCTTTCTTAGCCGGGAATCGCTTGCGATTCAGCGAGTATCGCCGCCCCTCGCCATCAACCCCGTAGCGCTGAATGCTTGGATGTGGTATAATATAAGGTATGAGTACAAAATGCAGATATTGTGGGTCGACGACCTATGGCACGGGGTGTTATCACAGCCCGACGGGAAAGCACGAGCATCGCGATGATGAGAAGCACTGCGAATATTGCGGGTCGTCTTCTTATGGCACGGGGTGCTATCATTCGCCCACGAGAAAGCATCGGCATGGACCCGGCGCGAACAAGTGCATCTGGTGCGGCTCGACCTCCAACGGCTCCGGGTGTTACCACAGTCCGACGGGTAAGCACGAGAAATAAGAAGACGCTATCGCTTTCCCTTTGTTCGGTGGATGTGGTATAATATTCGGTATGAATCTTGTTGACATATTTGCCGCGGTGAAGAAGTGGTTTCGGAGGGCGCCGGAGACGCGCCTTAGGGGGACCACGGATGGGAATGCGTTAGCGCGGCAAAAATCGGAGATTGCGGAGCTTCTTAAGCGTGAGTGGAACCAGACAAGGAATGGAGCGCTTACTCCAAATGACATCGCGCGAGGATCGGGACGAAAAGCGTGGTGGAAGTGCGAGGCGTGCGGGCACGAGTGGGAAGCGCGAGTCTTCAGCAGATTTGATGGCTGTGGATGCCCCGAGTGTGCGAAAGTGAAGGCGGCCTGGACGCGGCGAAACAAAAAGGACAAGTTTCAACTGCAACTTTTCGAAGCTAACGGTAGCTTTCCGTTGTAATTCTGCCGCGGAAGTTTCATATGGATGAATCCGCGGTAAAAATGGTAAAATGTAAAAGTATGGCGAATCGAGGATATGAGCCCAAATTTATGCTCGACAAGATCCTTCGTACGCTCAAAGCTAAAGGTCAAGCATACGAAAGTAACCGGAAAAGTAGCCGGAAAAGAAGGGAAGTAAAGATGATATCGTTTAGTGATATGAAACCATTCGGCTCGATGACATGGTTTAATGAGCCGGAGAAGTGGGCGGTAGAGAATGGAACGCTTACGATTGAGGTGACGGGTCAGAGCGATTATTGGCGAGTCTCTCATTATGGCTTCACGGTCGATGACGGCCCGTTCCTTTACTCCGAGCGTGGCGGCGAGTTCGAAGTTTCCCTCAAAGTGAAGGGCAATTACAAGAATCGCTTCGATCAGGCGGGGCTCATGCTTCGCATCGATCACGAAAACTGGATTAAGGCCGGTGTTGAGTTTGTTGAAGGCCATTACAATATCAGCGCGGTCGTGACCCATGGGAAGAGTGACTGGAGCGTCATCAAACTTGAGAAGCCGATCGAGGCTCTCTGGATTAAAGCCGTTCGTAGGCGTGACGCTGTCGAGCTCTTTTATTCTTTAGACGGTAACGACTATACATTGATGCGCAACGCCTGGTTTCAGGATAATGTTCCTGTGAAGGTGGGTCCGGTGGCTGCCGCGCCGGATGGTAGTGGTTTTGAGGCCAGCTTCTCCGATTTCACGATAAAGCATCTCCCTGATGCCCGTCGTCTTGAATGGCTTGAGTCTCACAAGTGACCAAAAGCGAGGCGTTTGCGAAGCTGATATATCTTAATTTGGCTTTATGTCCGGCGATAGCCGATTCTATGGATGTCGGCATAGCCGACCTGCGGTTAAGTAGTTCATCCCTAACTCGTCCCTAATCCCCAGCCCCTAAATCTCACTTTCTTCCTTTCCATTCTTGCCGCGGAAGCGGCAAATTTGGTATAATATAAATCTAAAAATGAAGATTTCGCTCATAACGGTTTGCTGGAATAGTGCCGCGGTGATTAGGACCGCGCTCGACTCCGTCTTCGCCCAGTCAACTCCCGCCGATCTTGAAATCGAATACATTGTCGTCGACGGCGGCTCGACGGACGGAACGGTGGAGATTTTGAAGGAATACGCTACTCGTCCTGTGCCCGAGCATCGTATGCTCGGGTCAACCCCTATCTCCTTCCGATACATCTCGGAACGTGATGCCGGGATGTATGACGCCCTGAATAAGGGCATTAGGATGTCCACGGGAGAGGTGATCGGGTGGCTCAATGCCGATGATGTTCTTGCCGCGGATGATGTGCTCGCGAAAGTGGCGGCCGCTTTCGAGGCGAATCCCGACATCGACGGCACCTACGCCGACATCCGTTTTGTTAAGCCCCTAGTGAAGGGCAGTGATGAGCCCGAAACGAGCGGAAGTCCGAGCGAAGGGATACCCGGATTGGAGCGCAGCGGAAATAGGCGTAGCCCGCGGTATTCCGCCGAGGGGCTCCCTGAGGAGGAGCTTCCGGCGTTGAGGGCGTTGCCCACGCTTCGCTATTGCTCCGGCAAGCATTTCCGCCCCTGGATGTTCCGCTTCGGCACCCAGACGGCGCATCCCTCGACCTTCTTCCGCCGCTCCGCATTCGATCGCTGGGGCTTTTACTCGCTCGACTACGGCATGTTCGGCGACTTCGAGCTTCTCTGCCGCTTTATCTGGCGCCATCGCGCGAAAATGCGCTACCTCCCGTTCTGTACGACGGTCATGCGCTCCGGCGGCGCTTCAACGAACGGCTGGCGCACGACCTTAAAGATCAATCGCACGGACCTCCGCGCTCTTAACGCAAACGGCTGCTACTCGAATCTCCTCTTCCTCTACTCCCGCTACTTCTTCAAAATTTGGGGCTTCCTCTTTAAATAACCTCTCTTCCGACTCCACCGAGCGGAAATTGTTGAAGTGATATTCTTGCCGCGGGAAGCCGCGGCGTTTTTTATATCGGCGAAAAGTCAATTCTAGTGTTTTATAAAACGTTAGAATTGACTCGGATCTCGTTTAATGGTTATGCCTCTTCTTCGTCAGGGGAGGGTGGTTGAGTGTCCGGGGCGGGTTTGGGTTTGATGATGACAGGGCCGGTTTCTCGCCAATTTTGCCGCGGATTGCCTTCCGCGCGATTGACTTTTTTGAGGACGGCCTTCGTCTCTTTGTCGGTCGCGCGCCCCGTACCTTCGTTGTAGTAATACGCATGACTCGCCGCGTTGCCAAGCGTCAGATCGAGTAAAGTTGCGGCGATTTTGTCAGTGGGCCTCACGAGCTCGAAAGTTGAGGGGCCGTGATATGTGCGCGTTTCGTGGATGAGTCCCGCAGCTTGCAAAAAGCCGAGATGATGATAAATCGACTTCACGCAAACTCCCATCGCAGCGTAAAGTTCGTTCAAATATGCCGGGCCTTGGGCGAGGCGAATCAGAATCGCCAGGCGGTTAAAGTGAGTGAAGGCGCGAAGGGTGGTCATGATCGACTCTTCCCACTTGGGCGGCAGCTCCGCGGCAAAATAGGTGGCGAAGGCTTTTTGGAGTTCGATCGAATCGGGAAGCGAGCGGTCCTGCTCGTCATTGTAGTAGACTTTGATGCGATCTCGCTTTACGCCGATGAGACCGCGTGCATTCAGTTGACGGAGAGAAATACTCGCGGTGGCATCGGAAATGCTGAGGATGCGGGCATAGTCTCGCACGCAAAGTGCGCCTTCATTTTGAATGGCGAGGCGAAGCACATTGAGTCTTGTCGCGTTCATCAACGCGCGGCAGGTGCGCCATAAAGTCGGCTTCAGTTTTTTCTCATCGTTCATGATGAAAATCATTCTACCATATTACCGGTCGAGAAGTCAATTCTAAAGTTTTATAAAACATTAGAATCGACTTCGGGAAAGAGGAGATGGGCAAATACGGTTGACAGATTCTAAAGTTTTTAAAAACGTTAGAATCGACTTCGGAGGAGGGGGAAGCAGGGAGAGGTGTGGAGGGGTTTGGATGTTTAGAACGGGGAGGAAGGGAGGGTGGGGAGATTCCATTTTCCATGGATGTGCCTGGCAGAAGTGTGGAAAAGTGAAAGGGGGATGGTGCGCGCGGGGGCGACGAAGTTTGCGCTGGCGCTAACTGGACCACACTAGGCGAAACGTAGATATGCCGTCCGCGGTATTCCGCGGGGCGTAGGCATTCAAATTTCGCCTAATTTTGCGTATGGCCAAAGGCCATCTGCGTTCCAACTATGACCCATACAATCACGCAATCCATTATCGTTTACTATATACAGTTATGCGTCAAAATGGTATAATACCAGTATATGAATATGCGCTACATGATTTGGAATAATAAGGGTGGGGTCGGCAAGACCTTTCTTACCTATGTGATTGCCACGGAGTATGCGATCAAGCACCCCGAGAAGCGTGTGGCGGTTGTAGATATGTGCCCCCAAGCTAATGTTTCCGAGATGCTATTGGGTGGTAATGGCACGGGCGAGAAGAATCTGGCCGAATACGCGTCGAACGGCAAGACGATCGCCGGCTACATTAAGGAACGCTATGCGCGGAGTCGTAATTCTCGACTCGGAACGGAAAGCGGCTATTATTGCCATGTCGTGACGAAGAATCCCGAGATGCCGCGAAATCTCTATTTGCTCCCCGGCGATGTCGATCTTGATATTTGCTCGAGCTTGATTTCGTATATGGGGCAGGCGCCAGAAAAGCAGGCGTGGCGCAATAGCCGCATGTTGCTCGATGATGTGATCGGCGCCTTCGAAAACGAGCATCGCGATACGGTTGTCTTCATCGATTGCAATCCCAGCTTTGCCGTTTACACGGAGATGGCGGTTGTGGCCGCGCGTGAACTTATCATTCCCTGCACGGCGGATACTGCGTCCATCCGCGGCATTCTCAACGTCTTCCGTCTGATTTACGGCATTAACGCCTATCATTTGCTCGGCATCAAGCAGGATGTCGACGACTCCTTCTTCACGTTCTCGGAAACGGCGTCAGCGCAGGGGCTTACTTCGCCGAAGGTGCGGATGATCGTTCTCAATAAGTCGCGCAGTCTCGATGCGAAGGCGACGCGTGCGTGGCAGGCGCACAGTCAGCAGATTCGCGAAATCATGGCGAAGATCCATACGGCCTATGAAGATTGCTTCCGCGATGTGGAGGAGCTCATCTACGATATCAAGGACGGCAATACGCTCGCCACCATCGCCAATCATTGTGGGCTTCCGATTTCCTCGATGAGCCAAGGCGAGTACGACATCTACGGTTGCAGTACGATGGCCAATCAGACGCAGATCGACGCGATTCAATCGCAACTCGACGTCCTCGTCGCGAGCTTATAACTCGAGTCTAAATGAGAAAGACGATATACGTTTATCGCCAAAGCACGCGTTGTAGGACTATTCATGCGTGTCGGGAGCTTTTTCTTGTCTTTCGATGGGGTGATATCGATATCGATGATTAAAAATAGGATTTTGCAAGGAAGTTGATATGAATAATATAGCTGAAATTCTTAAGAAATCGTCTTCCCACGGTTTGGAACTTTTTAGCGCGGAAGAAATAGCTTGGCTTGAAGACCGAATTGAAATCAAGAAAACCAAAACAGGCGAGGGCTATTATACTAATTGCTATGTGCGCAACAAGAGCATCAAGGTGACGCCGGAGGAGGTTGTGCGTCAGCTCTACGCGCATCGCTTGGTCGAAGAGTATGGATATGATATCGGAAGACTCGCCTTTGAGTTTCCGGTGTTCTTTGGACGAGAGGCGAAGAGAGCCGATATAGTCGTTCGCGATAAAGAGGATTTGAATGTCCCGTACATTATCGTCGAGACGAAGAAGCCGAAAGCCAAAGACGGACGTGAGCAGCTGAAGAGTTACACGCATGCAACCGGCGCGAGTATGGCCGTCTGGACGAACGGCACGACTATAACCTATCATCAACGCAAGAACCCCAATTTCTTCGAGGATATCCCCGAGATTCCGACCGCCGACAAGACCTTGGGAGACATTCTTAGTAAGAAGTTCACGATTAAAGATCTTATCGAGCAAGACAAACTCACGAAGACGGGTAAATCGCTTAAAGATCTGATTCTAGAAATGGAAGATGAAGTCTTGGCGAATGCCGGAGTGGACGTCTTTGAGGAAGTCTTTAAACTAGTCTTTGCAAAGCTCTACGATGAGAAGCGAGGCGCGAGATATCCGGAGAATGATCTGGAATTTCGCAACTCCGGGCAGAGTGATATTCAGCTTAAGGACAAGATTGAGAAGTTGTTTAAAAAGGCGTGCAACGAGTGGCCGGGCGTCTTTCCGGAGGATGCCAAAATCAACTTGACTCCGCCGCATCTGTCGATCTGTATCGCTTCATTGGAAACCGTCAAGCTCTTTAATTCTAACCTCGACGTTGTTGATGAGGCTTTCGAGTATCTGATCAACAAGAGCAGTAAGGGTGAGAAGGGACAGTACTTTACGCCGCGTTATGTGATTGATATGTGCGTGCGGATGTTGAATCCCAAGCCGACCGAGAAGATGATTGATACAGCGGCGGGCAGTTCGGGATTCCCTGTGCATACGATCTTTCATGTTTGGAAGCAAATGCAATTGGCGGCACACAAGCCGATCAGCCATTTATTTACCGCTACTGATAAAGGTGAAGAGGAAACGGATTATGTCCGCAATAATGTCTTCGCCATTGACTTTGACGAAAAAGCCGTGCGCGTTGCACGAACCTTGAATTTGATTGCCGGTGATGGACATACGAATGTCTTGCATTTAAATACGCTTGACTTTGGTCGATGGAACTCGACGACCAAGGAAGAAGCTTGGGTAGATACCTATAATGAGGGTTGGAAGAAGCTTAAGAAGCTTGAACGAGATTCCTCTCACACCTATTTCGAGTTTGATATCGTCATGGCAAATCCGCCTTTTGCCGGAGAGGTCAAAGAAGGTCAGATTCTCTCTCGGTACGAGTTCGGACAGAAGAACGGTAAGCCGCAGCATAGCGTTAATAGAGACATCCTTTTTATCGAGCGGAATATCAAGTTTCTGGGAGCCGGCGGTCGAATGGCCATAGTCCTTCCGCAGGGACGATTTAATAATTCGACTGATAAGTATATTCGTGACTACATTGCTAAGCAATGTCGTATTTTGGCGGTAGTCGGCATTCACGGAAATACGTTTAAGCCGCACACCGGCACAAAGACGAGTGTCTTGTTCGTTCAGAAGTGGCAACCCGATCCGAGGCAGCCGAACTATAACCCCGTGCGCGAAGATTATCCCATTTTCTTCGCGACTCAGCGATTGGAAGGTAAGAACTCTCGCGGCGACAAGTTGTATTGGAACAAGGATAAATCCGGCACGACAACGGACCCCAAGCTGGCTCTGTGCGATATACATGGTCACCCAGTTATCTATCATGATCTTTTTGCAACTTATGACTATAAGTGGAATGAAGAGAAGAATGATAATGAAGAAGTTAGGCTTACGCCTGATGGAATTGCAGAGGCGTTTGCACAATTTGCGGCAAAGGAGAAACTGAGTTTTTTTCGCTAACCCCCTTTGACGAGACGAAGTACGAGTCTCTGTTGGAGGGGTTGGAGATTTGCGAGGTGTTGCTCTCGGATGTTCGAGGCGAGGATGAGTCTTTTCGCTTTGACTCTGAATTCTTTAGAAAGGATGACATTAATCGCCTTCGACAGCTCGGTTTGTTGTCACACTCTTCGTTGATTGAGCTAAGTCGTAGAATCGATGTGGGGTATGTTGGGGAGATGACAAGCGAATATACCACTGATGCAACAGCTCCGAAGTTGATTCAGACTCGAAATATTGATGAATTTATACCAAATGACACTGACATAATTCATATCAGTCAAGAATTCCATGAACAGTTGCGGAAAAGCCAAATTCATACGAATGATATTCTGTTGGCGCGAAGCGGCTCTTTTGGAAATGCGGCAATCTGGCTTGACAAGGAGACGGTTAATTCGTCCGATATTATTATTATAGACGTTGATCCGAGTAAGATCGATCCGTGTTACCTGGTGGCCTTTTTGAATTCTCGGTATGGTAGATTTCAGTTGGATCGTTATGCAAGTGGGGCGGTTCAAAGACATGTTAACTTGACTATACTTGAGCGGCTTAATATTGCGTTGTTGTCAGAAGACGTCAGATCTTTTGTTGGGTCTTTGGTGCGTCAGGCTTTCAAAACGATAACTGACTCGCGCGCCTGTTATCGCGCTGCCGAGGATAAGTTGCTAAAGGACCTTGGTTTCTTAAATTGGTCACCTGTAGACGGAGGAGTTTCTGTTAAACCGTTTTCGGAGGTGGCTAATGCATGCCGTATAGACGCGGAGTACTTTCAGCCGAAGTTTGATGAACTGAAGCAGTTGCTCGCGCAATGTGAGTTGCGTGACTTGGGTGGTAATGAAGGGTTGGTAAATATCTATAAATCGATAGATCCCCCGAGTGATTGCTATGGAAGCGAAGGTGTGCCATTTGTGCGTATTTCTGATTTCTCGAAGTTTGGCATAGAGATACCGGATATAAGAGTTTCGGAAGAAGTATGTAGCGATTGCCGCCGCATAAAGAAGAATGCGATTCTTCTTACGAAAGACGGTAGTGTGGGCATTGCGTACAAAGCGGAGTGTGATCTTGAGATGGTAACATCTGGAGCCATTCTTCATTTGGAAGTAAAAGACGATTCTGTTGATCCTGATTATCTCGCGTTAGTTCTTAATTCTCGCATTGTCAGAATGCAGGCGGAGCGCGATGCCGGCGGATCGATTATTCAGCATTGGAAACCTTCACAGATAGAGAAAGTTCAGATTCCGATCTTGCCGCGAGGTGTTCAACATGCTCTTGCGGATAAAGTGCGCGAGTCTTTTCGCCTTCGTCACGAAAGCAAGCGGCTTCTGAATCTTGCCAAATCTGCTGTCGAGAAGGCAATAGAAGATGGCGAAGAGGCTGCTGTAAAATTTATTGAGGAGGGTGTGTAATGGCAAAGGCAAAAGTCCCTGCGGCATATTATGTGCGCGAATGGTACGAGAAGTCTGAGATTGATTATTTCAGCGCTTTTGTAAAGGCCTATATCCCGTTTAATGCTTGGATGAATGATCATTTTAAAGGTGAGGCAACAGATCGTGCCATGCTTGAGCGGGTAAAGAGCGATGCGAATACATTTCGACAAAAGATACTTACTCTGCTTGAACTTGAAGATACGGCTGGCTATGAGTTCCGTGGAGCGATAGGATCGTTGCACGGAGCATTAGAAGAGTCTACTGTTGCAAATAGCGGAGAGAAGATATCGTTTCAGAATGTAGTTATCTGTAAGAATTCTATTACGAATGTTAATCAGTCGTATCATGGGTTGCAATATAGCGCAAAATATGATCAGTCGACGGGTGCGACTACTGTTGAAGTTAAAGAAAATAAGTCCGGAAAGATCTTGGTGGCGTTGTCGGAACCCGGGTATCCGACCGAAGATACCGTTATAAAAAATCCTAGTGTTAATGCCTTGAACCAGAGCCGACTGGATTACTTGTTGGGTGTTTATCGACAGGTAAATCCTAGGAAGGAAGAATCGTTGCTATATCAAGGTCGGAAGAAGAAAGAAGGGATAGTTTGTGGTGCATATAAAATGATAAAAGAAGAAAAGAAGCTGGCAGCTGGTCTTATTGAAATTTTATACAGTCTGCGAAATGCTTTATTTCATGGCGTTATTGATCCGAACAAAGATGCGAATAAGGTCTACGGCGCGGCATATCGGATTATGCATACATTGGTCGGAGCATTGACATGAACGATTCGGGGTTTGATGAGTAAAAACAATAAGGGGTAATTAATGACTGCCAACCGTCGGATATTCCTGAACATATTGCCACATGCGGGTGTTCTCTGTATGCGTTGGCAAGTTGTTTTGGACGGCGATAGGTGCGGAATGTGCGGAATTTTGGTATAATATGAAGCGTAATTTGAGTGTGAGAATGAGACAGAATCGACTTGGGCGTGGTGTCCGGCGCGGACGCGACGGCGAAGGGTCTTTGCGTCGTTCGCGCGATACCTATGCTCTCCGTCCTATGCACTGGGGCTTGTCTCTCCTGGGTTTATAAACTTGACATAAGCAAATGACAAAGCGGCAACATTACGTTCAGCAAGCATACCTAGAACAATGGTGTGTGGGAGGCCGATTTGCTGTTAGGATCAATGGACGTTTGTTGGAGAATCAGACTCCGTTGAATTATGCGAATGAAAGTTGGTTCTATGCTTTTGTCGATCTTTCGACTCGTGAGTTGGATTATCTCTTTCGATCATTGATGCAAGTGTTTGATTTTGACAGGCACGAACTTGCGCGGAAGATGTTTGGCGCGATTTGTTTGAATGTTCTAAGGTTTCGATGCGAGAAATCGGACTACAGTTCGGAATACGATGAGGTTTACAGCAAGATCGTTTCAGGCATCAAATTTGGCGATGAATGGGAAAAGATGTTTGCTTTTCTAAAGAAAGGCGCACAAAGAAGTGATCTCATAAGCCCGATTGAACTTGCACGATTGAAGGATCAGGCATCCGAAGGATTTGAGTCGTTTCAGTGTAACATTGAAGAAGTTGCGGCTCCGTATTTCAAGATGGCACGAGCTGGCAGCTTGTCGTTCATGAAGGACAAAGCTTCGGCGCATGCGTTGATTCTGTATTTGGTCAATCAGGCTTTTCGCGGTCCGGATTATTTGAAGGTGATAGACAAGAACCTGCCTGAAAGTATTCGAGAAGCAGGAGGGAGCGTGGAACTTGGCAAGTATATGCGGTATTTTCAGCCGATGCTTGTGGCTGCTAAGCTTGCGAGGGAGTCTGAAGAACGCAAAATGATGGTGATAAACAATGCCACTAATGTAGATTTTATTACCGGAGATGTTCCTTTGGTGATATATGGCGAACGACACTCGAATGTCCCCTGTATTATTTACTATCCTCTAACACCGCGCAAGGGATTACTTTACGGATTTAGGAGTGCGGTGAATGATTTCAACAAGAAATTTACTTCGACGCTACGTCGCGTTGACAAAGTTGATTGGTTTAATCGAGAGATCATAGCCTCGAGTATGCGAGCTGTTTTTGCGATGAAAAAAGAGACGCTACAGCATTACGGCACTGATAAGCCGCAGTGTCTGGATCACCAATAAGAGGGATTGAATATGGAACGAAAGCATTATTACACTGACGAGCGGAATACGCAGATTGTTATTGCGTTGCTGAAGACGTATGGGATATTTCGGTTTGGTCGGAGAGAGGGGTATTCTAGGTGACCGCAAACAAGCGCATATTCTTTAACATCATTGCCACATACGGCCGATTGCGGCCTTCGGCTATTTCCGCTTCGCTCCAATCCGGGTATGCGTTGGTGATTTTTGCGGCAGGAATAAAAAGATTGCCGCATCTATTCAAATTTTGGCAAATCTGATATAATATTGCGTAGAAAATGAGTAAGACGATTACTATCGATCGCCATTGGACGCGGTGTAGATTTGCGCACCTCGTAGCGAGAGCTTTGCGCGCGGCGAACATCAACTCTACACCTACGCCTTATTTCTACACCTAATTTACGGAGTAAATTCTTATGATCAAAGTCGGTATTATCGGTTGTGGATTTGTCGGGGGCGCGCTGAAGGCGTGGCTCGAAGAGAATAACAAGGACGCGGTCATTCGCGTCAGCGATCCGCCGAAGGGGTTCAATGACGACCTCTCGGACATTGACATCGCGTTCTTGCAGATTCACGTGCCGACCGAGGACGACGGTACTCAGGATTTGACGCTCATGAAGGAACTGATTCGCAAGCTGCCGAACGTTCCGGTCTTCGTCCGTACGACGATTCTCCCGGGCACCTCGGACCTCCTCTCGCGCGAGACGGGTCATCAGGTCTGCTACATGCCGGAGTTCTTGACCGAGCGCACACACATCGAGGACTTCAAAAAGCAGACGATGGTCTTTACCGGCGCTGTCGATCTTCTGATCAAGGTCTTCCCGTCGAAGAAGTTTACGGTCATGTCCCCGCTTGAGGCCGAGATCACGAAGTATTCCCACAACGTCTTCGGCGCGTACAAGGTGACATACTTCAACGCCGTACGCGAGTACTGTGAGAAGATGGGCGCGGACTGGGCAAAGGTCCACACGGGCTGCCTCCTCTCCGGCTACATTAACGACACCCACACCTACGTCCCCGGTCCGGACGGCAAGTTCGGTTATGGCGGCAAGTGCTTCCCGAAGGACGTCAACGCCTTTGCGAAGCTCACCGAAGACTGCTCGCTCGGTAAGCTCCTCGCTCCGCTCCATGACCTCAACGTCCACTTCCGTGGATTTGAAGAGCATATATAAAATTGGATTGAGAAGTATGGGATCAAACGATAGCATTGTCTTAGATGGGATTCTCTCTGATCGACAAAATGCCGAAGGTTTGCCGACTGGTGAAGTTTTTGAAAAGTTCGCATTTGAGCAGATTCTTAAAGAATAGGCATTAACGGCAAATCAACTTGATCAAGGTTGGGTTGATGGCGGCGGTGATGGTGGAATTGATGGTTTTTATGTCATTATTAATGGTTATGTGTATGGGGGAGATGCTGGTTTTCAATGGCCGCGTGAGAATCCTCATATTTCAGTATGGATTTTGATATGTAAGCATAGAGAAGGTTTTATAGAGTCTCCTCTGGCGTCAATGTATATGACGCTAAGTGAGTTCTTTGATTGCACAAAATCGAATCAAGAGTTGCACGGCGATTATTCAGAAGATTTATTAGAGGCAAGGACGATCTTTCTTCAAGCATATAATACGTTGGCTAGGCTAGATCCTTTGATTGATGTTCGCTTTGCCTATGCTAGCCGTGGTGATGCAACTAATGTCTCTGATGCCGTGGCTGGAAGAATGCAGCAACTCGAGTCTTTGGTGAGTGAGAAATTCAGCAAGGCTACTGTTTGTAGTAGTTTTGTCGGAGCGAAGGAATTACTACAGTTGTATCGGAAAGTTAGAGATGATGATTTTGTGTTGCCGTTTGTGTCGTCTTTGACGCATGATGAGAATAATTACGTTGTAATTGCGACTCTTCGTGATTATTATAATTTTGTAAAAGATGACGAAGGCAAGTTAAGACGTTATCTATTTGACTCTAATGTTCGAGATTTCTTGGGATACAATAATGTAAATGGAGATATTGATTACACTCTAAAGAATCCCAGTGTAGCGAATTTTTGGTGGTTAAATAATGGAATCACAATTTTGGCAAATAATGCCCATGTCACAGGGCATAGCCTTCATTTGAGAACTGTTCAAATTGTCAATGGACTTCAGACAACAGAAACCTTATATCGGCACTTTGCGGGAGGAAATGTTGAGTCGTTAGACAAGAACATTCTCATAAAAATCCTTACATCGCAGGATGTTGATGTTAGGACAAATATCATTCAGGCGACTAATAACCAGAGTAACGTAATGAGTTATTCTTTGCATGCTACGGATGATGTTCAACGTAATATAGAAGATGTGTTGCGCCGCGAGAATTTCTATTATGAACGACGCGATCATTATTATAAAAACGAGGGGATGCCTGAAGATCGCTCGATAACTCCTCTTGAATTGGCGAAGTGTTTCCTTGCTGTCGTATACTTAAATCCTGCAATAGCATCGAAGCTGAAGAATAAATTTATGCGCAATTCGCTGTCGTACAATGCAGTCTTCAACTCTGATTTCCCTATTGATAAGTGGCCTTTTCTGGCGGCACTGTGGCTTGATGCGGGGAAAGTCTTTCGACAGGTCTACCTCAAAAAATTTGGTGATATATTGCATCCTTGGCGGCCTTTGGTGGCGTATTGTGTTGTAGCGAGAATGTTTGGTAAGCTTAATTTCTCGCTAAAAAATATTGTGACTCTCAAATTAAAGGATCTGCGCGCAGATTTGATTAGTGAGGTGTGGGAGTTTGTTGCGCCGTTTATGACAAAGTTCGAGGCATCGTCAAGGAATAAACTTAAGAAGCCACATCAAGTATATAACGTTGTCATTAAAGAGTTCGCTATGAAATATAACTTGAACGGTGTGGAGGCAGTAAATAGACGGATTCTCCAAAGGGTTGATCAATTGCCAACTCAAGGCGTTGAATTGACTGAAGATTTTATAGAGCGGGTTCGTTTGCTTTTGCCTGCTCAACCATGGAAACCTGGGATGTATCGGGATTTGTGTGCAAGATTGCAGGTTCGGCCGTCTTGCGTTTATGAAGCAATAGATGTGCTAATTGATCGCGGTATCGTACATGAGCAGAAGAATGGTGTCGTGTATGATGAAGCCGGGAATGTATTAATGGTGGATCCAACAAGGTGTAGGTTTACTGTCGCGGAGTTGAATGCGGATATTGCAAGAAGGGGGCGAGAGCATTCTTCGATTATGAAGCCTTTGCGTAAAGAGCCTCTTGTAAAATGAACCAAAACAAGCGCATATTCCAAAGCGAGATAGCGACCTGTGCCAGACCGTTGTTTGCGGTTGTATACGGCGGTTAACATGAATATGACCCTTACACTTTACATTCGGTCGTGGAGGGACTTCGCTAAGGTTGTGAAGCTCCTTTCGGGCGAGGATTGGATGTTTCGGGGGCAGCGCGATAGTAATCGCCTCTTGCGGATAGGTTTAAACTAGACACTAATGTTGCTGAATTTGGTATAATATATTGGGTGTAAGATGAATGTGAGAACGAGACAGAATCGACGTGGTTGTGGAGTATCGCGAGTACTCGACGGAGAAAGGGCTTGGTTTCAATCGTCCAATCCTATGCACGCATCTTATGCATCGAGGCCTGTCCCCCTTGAACTCCTCGCCCCGCTTCACGAACTCAACGTCCACTTCCGTGGATTTGAGGAGCATATTTGATGTCTGCAAAGTTCGTATCATTGGGGGATGTTGATGCGGCATCCAAACCGTCCTTATGGTCTCCAGAGGATGACGAGGTACGCGTTAAATTATCTAGCACGATGGTTAGCTTTGTGTCGGCTCAGACAATGCCGCTTACGATTGGCTTGGATGGAGTATGGGGTAGTGGCAAAACCTATTTCTTGCGTCGGTTTGAGACTGACTATGCGAATTCGGCTGGTTCTGGGGCATGCATTTATCTAAACGCGTGGGAGCGGGATTTTCTCCACGATCCTTTACTATATCTTTTCTACGGGTTAGATGAATTCGTTACGCGAAATCCAGACTATGCCTCGATTGATGACTTTAGTTGGGATGTGTGCAAGAAGAATCTTGTGGCTATTGCGAAGGGTAGCTTATCGGCCGTATTGCACGTTGCAACTAATGGCGCATCAGACAAAGTTATGGAAGGGATTGATGCGTGCTCAAATTCGATAGACAAACATCCGCTTAGCTTGTATCGCGAACAAACGCATTCAGTCGATACAATTAAAGGGTACCTAACAAAACTTGGTAATAAGGTACGTGAATCAACTGAACATAGTCTTTGTTCTTGGCCTAGATTTTGTTCAACTTGGGAAATCAATTCAGTCATTGTACGGGGAGATTGATACCGGGAATTATCTTCATCGAATGATACAGTATCGATTCTCTCTGAGTGCTCTTCCGATTGACATGTTTGTCAGGACGATAGCAGAGCGAGATGCGATAAACACGCTTGTTTGGAAGTCGAAACCTAGATATCCTAATGAGCCGACATCAAATGATACTTTGGCGTTCAAGGTGTTCTGCTGGTTTGCCAAATTCTACGGGATATCTCTTCGTCAGATTGAGCGGGCTATCGGGTTTTATCGAATGTCTGTAGTGTCTCCTCATCAATCCTCTTTGGCGATGGCGGTTTTTGCTATGACAAGTGTTTTGAAGGTACATGGGAATGGACTTGATAAGTTGCTGGTCGATGTTTCTGCAGAGGAATCTATAGTAGCCGATATACTTGACGAAAAAGGTTCTTCGAATAAACAAGATAGCAGTTGCATAAGGGAATTCCTGACTTATCTGATTAAAGCCTCCCGATGCACCGGCAGTGAGTCGGCAGAAAGGTTATATGGGGAATATCGTTCGCGCTATCAGTTGTCTAAAGCGCGGCAGCCTGTCGATGATGCCTTTGGTCCGATGACCGTAGAGCTTTTGCTTAGGGCGTTTTATGCAGAGTTTGATAATGAATACATTGATTTTGGAGATTCTCTCGTTAATATTGCAACGAGATGCATAAATTTGCAATGTGTCGTGTGATTATATAGGCTTCTCGAATACAATGGAGAAACCTTGCTGCGCGGTGTGATCATCTCTCCGACCGTAAGAGCGGCGGAATCAAACTTTCTTCCTTTCCATTCTTGCCGCAGAAGCGGGAAATATGGTATAATATCTATGTAGAAACGAGGTGCGAAATGGAAGAAAGAAAACTGTATAACGAATGCGCTAATTGCTGGTGCTTCAAGAATAAACGGTGTGATGGCCGCTACCATAATGTCGAGGAAATCAAGGCTGAAGATGGCTCGATCATTGAGTCGAGTTCTTTCTCGCTTGGCGATATGAATTGTGAGTGGCCTGGTGACGGGGAATGCGCGAAGCGTCTTGTTACGGTTGAAGATGGGTGTATCTATCTCAACTATGCCGACCAATATCCGATTCGCATGCTTTCCACTTTCACTAAGAACGAGATGGCTGAGTTTATGGTTCATCTTACGGGGAAGACCTGGTACTCGATCTTTCTTCAGCGTGTGTTTGTGCGCCGTGTGTTTGAATTAAAGGGTTGGTCGCCAACGATTGAGCTTGACATTTCGCGAATGTGAGCAGAAACGCATGGACGGAGACTAGGAGGATTTGTATCATTTGCGAGATCCCTCGCACTGGGGTCTATCGCTTACGAATTCTATTTTTGATGCTGAGGTGTAGCAGTGGATGAGCCGAAGAAAACTATCAAAGAATAAGCAGGCGGCTATTGATAAACGTTTGCTTAACGGGGCTCGGGGCAAGCTTGTGTCTTGCCTTGCACGCATTTTGCCGCAAGCAGAGAAGCTTCTGAAAAAGCCAATTAAGGAGACGCCTATTCATGACGTTTGGCTTGAACGAGAGGCGAACGAGAAGTCAACACTCGCAACGCTGCATGAAGCGTTAAGGCGTAAGCCCGTCATACAACCGCCGAAATGGGGCTTTAATCTTCAGAAGGTTGCATTGCCGGATAAAGGGGTTGTGAAGAGGTCGTATTTCTCAGGTTTGAAATGGCCGATTCTAGAACAGGCATCTGAACACGTTATTCACCTGAAATCTGGATCGATTGGAGTGCTGGTGGTTGATCTTCGAGCAGAATCATCAGATTACCAGAGGTATACATTTGTGCGACTCACGGAAAAGAAGTCGACTTTGATGTTGATACCAGAAGGTTGTGCATTTGCCTATTATGGACTTGCCCGATTCTCAAAGATTGAGCTCCGTGGTCGTAGTAAGGGAGAATTTCAGTTTCTAAAGGCTCTTGATGTCCTTGATCCTTCCCTAGGGATTGATCGAATAGACGGGGTGCCTACGAAAGTGTTGAATGATAATCGAAAGAGTTTCGCAAGATTCGAGACGTTGACGCCTTGGGACTCGCGAATCAGCCATCGGGTGCTGACGCGCGGCGAACGAATGATTATTAACGCGATGGATGTCGCGAGTGATCGCGAGTATCAGATTAAACCCAAGGGGGTTGAATTTGTTTTTGATGAGTCTTGCGACCGTGGAGTGTTGCATGTTCGTGAGTATTCGGCTTTTATTCAAGTCCTCGGTAAGTTGAAATATTTATTTGCTGGCGCTGATAAGGCGCGCGGTGCAAGAATGGGAATCGCTTTCCGAGGGCAGGTTATGGGATATGGAGATCATATGATACCATCTCTGTATCGGGGCGTTAAGACAGATAAAGAACGGAAGCGGCGTGAAAGCCATCTTTCGGAGAAGATCAAACGAGCGGTGGGGTATTTTGACCAGCTCAAGAAGTTGGATGATAGCGTTGTCGAGGCGTTGTTTCAGCAGTATGGGGTTGATACGAGTTGGATTGATGCTGTTGATAATGTGTGGATCGCTCTTTGGTTTGCTTGCCATCGAGCGGAATGTTGTCTTCAGGGGCGCTCGGTTCATTACGTGCGCCGCGATCCAAACAAAGAGTGTCCAAACGTTAGATATGCGTATATTGTGGTGTTTGGATACCCAGATTCGGTGTTGTCAGGAACCCGTAAATCTAGGCTCGGCCCTGGTCATGTTTTGAAAGACGGAGTTGAGTATATAGATCTCCGTCTGGCGGTGCCGTCTCAATTTGTACGTCCCCATGCGCAGCACGGGCTTATGCTAAGGCAATATTCGGATAAAAGGGAGCCGAAAACTGATTACCGAGAGTTGGTGCAGGCAATCATTCGTATTGATTTAGTGGATGCTCTTCGATGGTTGGGGTCCGGTGAGGCCGTTTCATTTGGGGCTTTGTTTCCACCGCCAGTACACGACGCTGGTTTCCAAGGACTTCTTCGGATGGAGGATAGGACAAAGCTTAAGCACTCCGATATGTATTCCGAACTTAAGGTAAAAGAAGCTGGTGGGGAACATGAGTATAAGTCATTAAGTTTTCAGAGGTTTGATATATAGGAGTAGCTTCGGCGCAGTTCAATGTATAGCTTATGAGACGCAAAGATTTATTTTCATTTGGCAATACGCCGGCGGAGCGCTCGGCGGCGCGGTTGTTGTTTTTGATAGGTCTAGGCTCGTCTACTCAGATTAACATCGGTGGGTATACGGCGATTTCGGAACTGCTGCTTGTTCTCTATATGCCGATTGCGATGGCGAAGAATTGGGGGCTGTTTAGGCGCGATCGGTGCACGGCAATTTTGTGGTTGCTTATCATCTGGGGCTTAGGGCAGTTGGCAACGGATTTGTCGATTGGAAATTATTTTGCGTTCATGATTCGCGGATTGATCCCTCCTGTAGGCATCTTTGCTGCATTGATTACAGTATATCCTTTGCTCAAGCGTAACCCAGATGGGCTCAAATGGATCCTTCTGGGGACGGCTATCTCAGGTGTTGTCTCTATCTTTGTCTTTCAGCATGGTTCAGATATTGACACCGCAGAGGTGCGGTCAGGTGCGATGTCTGTATCAGAAGCTGTTATGGGGTATAAGTTATTCTGGGTTGGAAAGTTGAATGAGTGGCTCGCGCTACCAGTTAAAGGCTGGTATATGCATATGCCGCATGGGGGGAATGTTGTAATTGCAGCGTTTCTTGCAGTATTCGGTCTTGCTTCTGGAGGGCGATCCGCATTTCTTGTTTGTATGGTATCAACGTTGCTGTTGATGTTTGGAGGAAAGTCGAGTCGCAAAATGAGGTGGCTTAAGAAGAGTTGGCCGATTCTGGTTGGACTTTTGATAGTATTAATTCCAATAGTTAAATTTACCTATCAATTTGCGGCTAGTAGTGGATGGATGGGGGAGGAAGAATTAGCAAAGTATGAGGAACAATCAAAAGGTAAGAGTGGCTTAGAGACACTGATGGCAGGCAGGGCTGAGTTTTTTATCGCGCTTTCTGCTATTAAAGACAAACCATTGTTTGGACATGGGTCGCATGCTCTGGATACAGCTGGATATAAGCTAAATTTTTTCATTAAGTATGGCGCGGACGAAGAAACTTTGAAGAGAATTCAAGGAGTAGAAAAGATCTCAGGAGTTCGTACAATTCCAGCTCATTCGCATATTGCCGAGTTTTGGATGTGGGCGGGAATTCCTGGCCTTCTGCCATGGATATATATCCTCGTATTGCTGGGAAAGACTTTATTTAAAAGAATGCATATTTATCCGCCTTATTATGGATATTTCGCCCTAATCATCCCGTCGATGTTTTGGCATATCTTCTTCTCGCCGTTCGGTAGCCGCATTAATATGGCCGTGATGATTGCTGCTTGTTTGGTCGTGCAGACCATGGAGCGAGAGCAGAGACGGACGAACGGATTTATAGCAAAGGCATGGTAAGATAATGAAAGTCATTCTTTCAACAGGACATGGGCGACTTCATCTTGTGCAATCAGCAACTTGGTTGCGTAAGTTGGGGTTGAATGTTAGAGTTTTAACGGGATGGATTCCGAAACATCCGGATGGATTACTAGTTAAGTTGGCCTCGAAAATTGTTCGTCGCGATTTAACTTCCGGGATGAAGAAGCGCCTTGTTCCCGAACTTGAAGGATGTGTTAGGACATGTCCTTTAGCGGAGTCTCTTGACACTCTTTTGCGAGTAGCATGTCGAATCTTAAAGATATCTACCCATCGAGTGTCTTCGATAGGCTGGACAATCTTCGGCCTTGCGAGTCGCAAGTATCTAAAGGATGCAGACATCTTTCATTGCCGTTCAGGTGCAGGACAGGGTGGTGCGATTAAACTCGCACGGAACCGTGGGATGAAGATTTTGGTTGATCACAGTTGCCTTCATCCGGCTAAATGCGAGGAGAATCTCAAGGATGACTACGCGCGTTGGGGGCAGGAGATTGTCATTGCTCCCGGTCGAGGCGTTTGGAAGAACGTACTTAAAGATTGCGAAGATGCTGATATGATTATGGTCAATGCGAATCATATTCGTGATTCGTTTGTTGAGCAGGGGTACGCGCCGGAGAAGGTTAGAGTTGTTTATTTGGGTGTACGGGAAGATTTTCAGGGCGTGAAGAAGAACTACGCGAGCCATGGAACTTTTAGGGTTCTTTTTACAGGTGGATTTATTATTCTTAAAGGCGCGGAGTATCTTCTCGAGTCGCTTAAGATATTGAAAGAACGTGGGGTTGATGTTGCGTATGATGTGATCGGCTCGGTCGGTGCTCCAAAAGCATTGCTCGAAAAGTATAGCAATCTTCCGTTTAAATTTTATGGTGTTTTACCGCAAGATAATTTGAAGTCTCATCTCGCAAATGCGGATGCGTATCTCTTCCCTTCACTTGCCGATGGTTGCGCACAAAGCGGAATGGAAGCATTAACGGCGGGTCTTCCGGTTGTGGCGACTTATCAAAGCGGGCTTCCGATAACGGATGGTGAGAATGGATGTGTGGTGCCGATGAAGGATGCCATGGCAATTGCCGATAAAATCGAGTGGTTGATTGCACATCCAGAAGAGCGAGAGAGGTTGGGTAAGTCTGCTGCAAAGATGATGAGAGAAAAATATACATGGCGGCATTATGCGGAGAATGTTCGAGACCTCTACGAGGAACTTGTAGAGAGTGGGAGTTGAAAGTTGGAGTGGGAGAATGGTGAAGAAACATTATTATTTGTTAGACGTGCTAAGAGCACTGGAAATGCTCGCAGTGGTAAGGGGCCATTATCGTAATGTGCTTTTCCCTTCATGGAGCGAGGTTGCGCATTCCTCAAGAGGGGGGGGGGTACAGCTCCTCTATGCCCTTACGAGGTGGGGGCACAGCGCTGTTATCGTCTTCTTTGTGTTGAGTGGATTTTTGGTCGGAGGTAAATCAATCGAGAGGGCCATGCGAAATCAGTTTGACATAATCGGATACGCAAAGAATCGATGCGAGCGGATTTTCCCTCCGCTTGCATTGATGTGCTTTCTTGTGCCGGTTACGTTTCTTAGCCTTGGCGTTCCTGTACCGTGGGGTTCGGTTTTGGGTAATCTTTTTTCTTTGCAAGGACTTTGCTGCCAGTCGTTGCTCGGCCCTTGGTGGGCGCTTTCGGTTGAAGTCTGGTTCTATGTTTGGTGTGGCGCGGCGTTAGGTGCATGGCGTGCGAAGGGGGGGCTCCGATTCCTATGCGCTGGGATCCTGGCGCTAATGAGCTTCATCTTCATTCGTGGATCGATTTGGTTCTTGCTAATATGGCTACTCGGCGCGGCAACTTATTTCGTTTTGCCGCGGACGAAGAATATCTGGCGATTGCTGGGATCGTTTGTCGCCTGCGCGGCGCTTGCAGTCGTTGGCTCGCGAACAACAACAAACGCTCAAATTGCTGATTTCTTTTTAGGGGTTGGCTTGTGCTTGATTGTTCGCGAGGTCGTGATGTGGGAGCCGAGCGGCTTAATTTCCAGGACGGCAAATAAGCTCGGAACGTGGTTGTCTGCTCCGTCGTATTCGATTTATCTTTCTCATATGCTGGTTATGATTGTCTTTGCGAACCTGTTCTTAACTCCAGCGGCAAGTGCGACTGTGGATCGTGAGTATATGGTTCAAGAAGGAATCCTTGCTGCATTTACGAAGGTCGGTGCACTTGAAATCGGTGCATTGATTGGTTCGTTGGTGCTTGCAATTGTTTTCGGTTATCTCGTGTATCTTGTTGCGGAAAAGCCTTGGTGGAAAAGGCGAGTGGAAGTCTGAAGTTGGAGTGGGAGAATATATGAATCCGATACTGTCAATTGCTATTGTCAACTTTAACTACGGCCGCTATCTGGAGGCGGCGGTTCGCTCTGTTCTTGATCAGCAGGTCGAGGGCGTGGAGTTGGTCGTTGTCGACGGCGGTTCGAAGGATAACTCAGTAGAGGTCATCAAAAAGTACGCGGATAAGCTTGGCTGGTGGGTGAGTGAACCTGATAAGGGGCAGAGCGATGCCTTTAACAAGGCGTTTGCGCATTGTCGCGGCAAGTATCTCACATGGCTCAATGCCGATGATATCATGCCGAAGGGGTGCCTCAAGAAGATTGTGAAAGAGTTGGTTCGTCACCCGAAGTGCGAATGGTTTACGGGGAACCTCTTTCGGTTTGTAGACAAGCTGAAAGAGGAGGTGGAGAAAATAGGTGGAGGTGGAGAGCGGACGGTTTATCCTGTTGTTGAATGCGCATGGGGACCGAATTATTTGCCGGGGTTCTTGCAGGGCAAAGGAATGCCGATTGCGGTGTACGGCCCTGCGACGATTTTCACGAAGCGAATCTTTGATGCGGCGGGTGGCATGAAGCTTCACCAGAACTTCATGATGGACACGGATTTATGGATGCGGTTCGTGATGATGGGCGTGAAGCAGCGGCGCATCAATTGTTTCTGCTGGGCGTTTCGTATGCACGTCGATTCGAAGACGGCGGAGTTCGGCGATCACAAGCTCTCGCCCGAGCAGCGCACGAAGTTCGAAGCCGAGCGAAAGGCGTCGCATGAGGCGACGGGGTATAAGCCGAGCAAGGTGTTGGGGCGGCTGTGGCAGCTGTGGCGAATTCTCGATGGTTCGTTTGTTAAGGGGCTGTGGCTGAAGAAGATGTTTAAGCACGTGGAGGTTGTATAATGAGCTTTGAGGTACGCCGAGTTTCAAACGGACCAAAGCACCACCTCTTTGGATTCCACGATCTTCCGATAACAAACGCCAGGGGGGATTTAGCGTTATCGTTGGAAGTCGACGATATATCCCACCCTCCATTGCCCGGAGAGTCTTGCGCTGCGGGAGTTATTGATCTGGCGACTGGTGCGTTCAAGAAGCTTCACGAGACGCATACTTGGAACTATCCGCAGGGGGCGCGGCAGCAGTGGATCGGCGATACGGATCTTTGCGTGTGCAACGATCGTGCGGAGGATGGGACGCTGATCTCGCGTATCTACAACGCGCGGACGGGTGAGAAGGTTGATACGCTGCCTTTCCCCGTACAATGTGTCCAAGCGGAGAAGCAACTTGCCTTCTATCAGAACTTTGACCGTTTGCATGGAGTCGGTGGGTATGGTTATGTCGGCGGTGAATTACCAAAGAAGCTCGTTGATTTGCCGGAGGATGATGGACTTTGGGTTGGCGATCTAGAGACCAAAGAGAAGAAGCTCCTTCTTTCGATGGTTGAGATAGTGGCTTGCGGGGAGACGAAACCGGTTAAGACCGGATATCCTCATTACATTACGCATGGCATGCTTAACCCCAGCGGTACGCGACTCGCTTTCTTGCATCAATATCGTGTTCCGGATGGCGGTGACATCGCGCGAATCCTGGCGTGTGATTTGGACGGTAAGAATCTTCGGTGTCTCGGGAAGGGATTCTTGAGCCACTACACTTGGATTGACGACGAAACCATCTTCACATGGGGAGAGGATCAACACGCACTATCGGCTTTTCGTGAGGCGGCATGGCTTCGCATCCCGGGCGTCCTCCAACTTGCGCTTCTCGCGAAGAAATGCATGCGCTGTGCTCGCTCACTTAAGTCACTTCTTAAACATCAAACCTCAAACATCAAGCCTCAAACTAAACCGCAAGGTAAAGCGTTCCTCCTGTTGAAGGATTGTGATCCGGTCATTCAAACGAAAGTCGCCATTGGAATTCTGACAGAAGACGGGCATCCGATGTCTAATCCGAAGAATCCGCATCTTGTTGTGAACGATACGTATCCGAATAAGGAAGGGGATCGTTGGCTCATGTTTTATGATGTAGATAAAAACGAGCGCACCAATGTCGGACAATTCCGTCGCCTTTTCAAGGAGCCGGATGTTAAGACATTCGACTGGCGAAAGTCGATGGAGGGTGTCGATCCTCGGGTTTGTGCGAAATTTCCTCGCGACCTTTATCTCTTTACGCGTTCCGGTTACCATACAGACCTCCACCCCCGCTGGTCGTACGACGGCAAGACGGCCTTTTTTGACTCTATTCACGAAGGGACTCGACAGATTTATGCGGTTGACTATTCATGCTGATGATTTCGGTATCAGCGAAAGTGTAAGTCGCTGCATCGCCGAATGCTTTGCCAAGGGCTGGGTCAATGAGACCAGTCTGATGGTGAATATGCCGTACGCGGATAAAGCCGTTGAGCTTGCGCGGCAGAACGGCTTTGTCGGGAAGGTCGGACTTCATCTTAACCTCTCGCAAGGTATGCCGCTTACCGAGAAGATCAAATCGTGTCCTCGCTTCTGCAATGAGGATGGAACTTTCAACAAGAAGTTTCATCATATGACGAAGACGCGTTTCGTAATTACTAAAGCGGAACAGGATGCGGTGCGCGAGGAAGTCGAAGCGCAACTTGCGAAGTTCGTGAAGTATGATGGAGTTCTTAAGAAACTCGACTCGCATCATCATGTGCATACGGATTGGTCGGTCTATCGCTTGCTTGAACCGCTCGCACTTAAGTATGGTATTCGTGCGATGCGAATCAGTGCAACCTTGCACAAGGTAGGACTCGTGAAAGAGCTGTACAAGCGCTATCTGAATCGACGCATTCGTAAGCACTTCGTGACGACGGCCGAGTTTGATGGATTCAATGCGAATCTTGTTGCAGCTACCAAACACGGCCAAGATGTTGAACTGATGGTACATCCGATGTATGCGGAATCCGGAGAGATTGTTGATGCCAAGCGTCCGTACAATGAATTGATGGAGGCGATCAATGGCTAAGATCCGAATTTTTCAGCCGATTGTCCCGGAGTATCGCGTCGCGCTTTTTGAAGGCGTGGGGAAGCGGTATGGCGCTGATGTCGAGATCTGGGCTTCGGAGGGCGCCGGGCAGGACAAGTCGTATACGCTAAAATCGATGCGTTACGATTATAACCATCCCTTTAAGAACTTTGGGCCGATTCGTTGGCAGAAGAGACTGTCTTTGAAGGGCCTCAATAAGGGCGATGTGATTGTCATTTGTGGCGATGTGCATCAGCTCTCGTCGCTTTGGATTGCCGCGCTTGCGAAACTGCGCGGAATCGGCGTCGTATGGTGGGGCCATCACGTTTCGGTTGGCTCGAAAGAACTCGGCGTTCGTATTCGCCTATTCTTGACGCGGCTTTTGTCGAATGTCGTGCTTTGCTACACCAAGCAGGGCATCGAATGGTTTAAGGCTCGCGGATGGAAATCACCTGTCTTTGCAACCGGCAATACGATTGATATGGAGGCAGTTAAGGCGGCGCTTGCCGCATGGACTCCGGAGAAGCTCACGGCGTTTCAGCGCGAGCGGGGGCTCGAGAATCAAGAGGCGATTGTCTTCTGCTCGGTGCTGCGCTGGAAGACACGTCTTGATCAACTCCTCAAGGCCATGGCGTCTGATGCGCTCAATAAGCGCGGCACGAAGCTTATCGTGATTGGCGATGGCGAGGGACGCGCGACATGGGAGCAACAAGCAAAAGATCTCGGAATCTCTGATCGCATCATTTGGGTTGGCGCATTGCGCGAGCAGATGAAGATCGCGCCGTGGTTCTTGAGCGCGAAGGCCTATGTTTATCCAGGGCCGATTGGGCTCAGTATCATTCACGCATTCTCTTACGGGCTTCCGGTTGTCTGCCACGACACCGCCGCGCATCATGGCCCCGAGTTCGAGGCGATGACTGATGGAGAGACTGGATTGGTTTTCAAGGAGAATGATGCCGACGACTTGGCGCGGCAAATCGTACGGTTGCTTGAGAACGAATCCGAACGACGCACGATGTCAACGCGTGTTCAAGAATTGGCCTATTCCAAGTACGGCATCGAATCGATGGTGAATAACTACTGTGAAGCGCTGGAGGCGGCGAAAGACGCATGATTACGCTTTTTCAATATTATCGCATTGCGGCGGCGTTTCTGATTGTGATGATTCATCAGCAATTCTGGAAGCCGTGCGCTTTCATCAACGGACTTGAGGGCTGTGCTGTGCCGCTCTTTGCTTGCATGGCCGGTTACCTCTACAAGGGAGGCCTCCTCAAGAAAGTGCCGCGGGTCATCATCCCGTACCTTATCTGGGCGGTCATTTACTTCGTAGCGAACAATGTTGTTCTTGATGTGTTCGTTCGCCACGAGTCCTTTGAGTTCCCAGGCCTGAAGTCTTGGCTACTCGGTGGTACGGCGTGTCACCTTTGGTTCCTACCGAGTCTGTTCGCGGCGTTTGCCGCGGCAGAGGGTTTGATGCGTGTGAGATGTTTGAGGGGTTCCGAACCCACTAACCCACTAACCTCAATAACCCCTAACCTCATCCTTCTTGCTTTAGGAATTGCGTCACAGTGGCTCCCCGGCGAGACTTCGGAAACTTTCCTCGGTTACTGCCGCATCTACTTCGGTCGACTCCTCCTCTTCTTCTCCCTTGGCGGTTTGATTCGAACACTAACATCAAACATCAAACATCAAACCTCAAACTTGCCACGCATAACTATCAAAATAATGGGGGGGGGCGCAATTATGCTCGGTTTGGCTAATCTTGCGCTTCGTTTCATCCCCGGCCTTGCATTTCAGCCGCTTCTTCTCATAATCGGCTTGATGCTTTTGGCGGTCGGCTTCGGCGAGTTTACTCTCCCGAAGTTTGTCGGAAATCTCGCCAATGCGACGATGGGTATCTACCTTGTTCATGTTCTCTTTACCTCCGCTGCAAATGTGGTCCTGGCGAAGCTTGGACACGCGGCATTACCGGCATTTGCCGCCTTGCCTATTATCGCAGGTATTTTCCTTTGTTGCTATTTCGTCGTACGATTCATGCCGAAGAGGATGAAAGGATAATACATATGTCCGATCGTAATCAATCGTTAGACGCAGCTCGTTGCGTGATGAACTATATGATTGTCATTCTTCATGCATGGGCGGTGTTTCAGTATGTGAAGTGGGATACGATTGAATTCATATCTTGGACTGTTATTTGCTCGCACCTGATGTGGCTTGCGATACCGGCGTTCTTTATGATCAGCGGGTATTTGCTCTTTCAAAAGTTCTCGCTTGCGAGTTGGCCGAACAAAATGGTGCGCCGCGTGAAGCGATTGGCGGTTCCGTATTTTGCGTGGAATATCTTCTTCGTCGCCTTTTACTTGGCGCTCGCGCATTTTGTGCCGCGGCTTGGGACGCGCGTCGCTTCGTTCGGGCTCGACACGATTGGTGGAGCAATTTCGAAGATCGCAAGTCTCACGGTTGCGCCGATTGACGGACCGCTTTGGTTCTTGCGCGTGTTGTTTCTCTTCGCGCTCGTTTCGCCGATTCTGTGGTGGTTGATGTGCTTTGCGAGGGGATGGGCGCTTTTCGGAGCTACGGTTGTTTGGTGCGTCGTAGAAGGAATGTTAGGTATTGCCGAGCCTCTTCATCTAACGGCTCCTGCGTATGCGCTTTCGTGTTTCGTCTTAGGTGGCGTTTTGGCACGCAATGAAAAGGATTTGGTCTCGACTTTCAAGCATTGGGGGTGGTTTGCCATTGGACTCGCCGCATGCTTGATTCGTGCCGCAATTTCCATACCTCGCCTTGGCGTACATTCAGATACAAACGCGGCGATCAGTATCATTCTCTCGCTTCTGGCGATTCTTGAGGCGCCGGCGCTTATTTCGCTCGTGAGTCACATTCGTACGGAAGGCGTTGTGAAGAGCCGCGTCTACGGATTTCTGAAGGAGATGTCTTTCTTCGCGTATGCTGGGCACTTTCTCTTTTGTTCGATGTGGCTTCATACCGCGGCACCTTTGCTTTCCGGAATGGGGGGGGGTAAGATGACGCTTTTGATTTTGATCTTTGTCGGTTGTGGTATTCCGACAATGGCACTAGTGTATTGGCTCGGCAAGCGGATATGTCCTCGAGCGATGAAAATCTTTGATGGGACTTTGTGATCATGAAGATACTTCACGTCATAACCGGTATGAAGAAAGCGGCGGGGACGAGCGTTTTCGCCGGAGAGGTGACGAATGAACTCGTCGCGCAAGGGCATGAGGTTGCAATTGCCGTTGCAGATCCCAAGTGCGACGATTGCTACAAGCTCGATCCGCGCGTGAGGCTAATTGGTTTTGGCGAGGTCGTAGTTGCTGATTATGACATCGTTCATATTCATGCGCTCTGGTCGCCGATTCTTTCGAGGATTGCAAGGACAGCGCGTAAGGCAGGCGTGAAAGTTGTGTGGTCACCTCACGGAATGCTCACCCCGTGGGCGCTCAAGAACAAGTGGTGGAAGAAACTTCTTGGACTTGTTCTCTATCAATATTGGGCGCTTCGGAATGCCGACCTAATTCATGTCACCGCGCAGAGCGAAGTCGAAGATGTAAGGAGACTCGGGCTGAAGAACGAGGTGGTGGTAGCGCCGTTGGGAGTAAGGGTTAGCCGTGTAGAACGTATAGAACGTGTAGAAAAGAAAGAGAAGACGCTTCTGTTCGTGTCGAGAGTTCAGCGGAAGAAGGGGTTGCCGAATCTATTGGACGCGTGGGCGAGATTGCCGGAGGAGTTGAAGAACGATTGGACGATTAGAATCGTCGGTCCGGATCAGGATAATCATACCGCAGAGCTTAAGGAGCTCTGCGAGAAGTTGAAGATCAAAGTCGAAGTCGAAGTGCAGTTCGTCGGGCCTAAGTATGATGAGGAACTGGATTGGGAGTACAGGAACTCTGATCTTTTCGTATTGCCTACGCATTCCGAGAACTTCGGTTCTGTGGTTATTGAGGCGCTCGCGCGCGGCGTGCCGGTTATCTGCACGAAGGAGGCCCCTTGGGAAGAACTCGAGACGCATAAGTGCGGTTGGTGGATTGATGATAACGTCGATGCTTTAGAAGCGGCATTGCGAGATGGATTAAGCCGTGTAGAACGTGGAGAACATGTAGAAATGGGGAAGAAAGGATTGGAGCTTGTAAAGTCCAAATACGATTGGAAGGTTATCGGTAAGACTATCGCCGATGCCTATTGGAAGATTTCGCACGGATGCGAAAAGGGTCGTTGCGTTAATTGCGCTGAGTTGTACGACACGTGTAGTCCGTAAGGGCAGCTTAATAAAGAAAACGCCGAGGAAGGGGATTAGCCCAACCGCGGCGAATTTTTTTATAGGTCGCCGAAGATTAGTTTGAGCGTGGCGTGCTTGATGACCTCGAGCAAGACCTGAAAGATGATGGCCTTGATTGCGGATTGAAGGTTCTTCTTCATAGTTAGATTCTCCTTTCGTATGCGGCTTCATTACCGCTGCATATTGCCGAAGCGACAAATCTAACTATGGCCGGTCATTCAAACGGCAAGAAAATCTGCCGCGTTTTTGTGTAAGGGGGTTGGAGATACAACGCGAAAAATGGTATAATATTGTTAAATTATGATTGGCGGATTGACCCAAATGATTCAGCTGGTAACTTCTGAAGAGCTCCTTGTCGAGCTCTTCGAAGCTTATGCCCCCGCGTTGAAGATTAAAGAGCTCGGTTTGACCGCCGATCCGGAAGAACGAGCGCAATGTATTTTTAAGGCGATGGAACAACTCGTCTTGGTTAATCCGGCCGAACATAGCGCAATTTTCAAAGTCCTCAACACTATTGCAGTCGTCAATAGCGATCCGGCGAATCATAAGGTTATAGTCGATTATTTGAAATATAATTTTGCGTTGAAGAAGGTTTACGATTCGCTTCATTATGCCGCGACCTTCAGCAAACGTCGCCCGATTGCCGCAATGGCAGCCTTTATCGCCATACAGTGCAAGAGCGGAAACGATGTTGTTCGCGGCGAGGCTCTCAAACTTTGGGATGCCTTTATAGTCGAATGTTCGAAGGTTGCGCAAGGGAACTTCCTCCGTAAAAACATTACCCCGCCAAGCAAAGGAGCGGTTGAGCGCGCACGAGGGCTTAAGGACTTCCAAAGTGAACTCGAAAACTATGTCCGCCTTCAGAGTCAACAAAAGGACTACATCGCATTTGTCGTTCCGAATCAAACAACTAGCGGTTATACGCGCTATTACGTCAACACTTCTCCGCCGGAGCGTGACGTCCTTCAAGTGAAGAAGGGCAAAAGCGGTATGGGTAAGGACATCAATATGACCGGGTTTGAAATCCGTCATTATTATGTCACCGACCGCGTTTGGATATCCGAGACGAAAACCGGAGACCAAGCCTACATTCTCGATCTGTTCTTAAAGAATGTTCTCGGTTCCACGATTGATCGTCGCCATCGGGTTCACTGTGAGCACCGTCTACCTGTTTTTCGCTCAAAGGATCGTTTCTTGCGCGAGATTACACTGCCGATAGAGCTTTCTCGGAATCATGAAAAGGTTTATCTTTCTCAATTAAAGATTGTCGTCGCCGAACGGCATTCCGATTTGGTACTGGAAGGGGATGGTGAAGGCGTTTATATGCCCGTAACATACGAAGGCACGGAGTATGTATCGATTCACGATCAAATCGCCAAGATTCAGCAGCGAAAATTTCCGAGTGAACTTTGGACGATTTCCTATGCCGAGGTCGTCGCACTTCTTCATCCGTACATCTACGATAAAGAGACGAATGAGCCGGTCGGGCGTTCTTCTGAATTTACGAAGGTGACGTTTCCGGTCAAACCAGGCGGATGTACACCTCGTTTTGAGGCACGTCATAAGCTCGACCAAAAGCTACGAGAGGATGCGCTGATGTTGCGTGCGCGATGGGAGTTGGATGGCGTTAATGACGAGACATTCTACTTGGGTATGACCGAGGCCCAACGCAATGGTGGAATCTAATTATAATGTCGAGTGCCCGAGATATCGGCTTGAATGTGATATCGAGTCTTGCCCTCGTTATCTGACGCGTTGTGTCATTGATATAGATGAGGAGTCAGGCGAACTTGTGGCATCGGGATTTTGTCATGAACGAGGGATTAAATTCTTTCCTTCTATCCCAAATAACAAGATATCGATTAAGACGATTTCGGAGCAACACGCCGAGCAACGAACTAAAGGTTTTTGCGAGTTCTCAGGTACAGAAGTTAATTCGAAGATAGATATTGATCCGGGTGTAAGCGTAACCGTCAATTTTCATAAACATTCTTTTACGGCCGGAAAGCCGTGGGAAATCTTCAATCGATTCTTTCGCTCAATTAAAGCGGGCGATGACCATTCTGATAAACATTATCCCGTTCCATTTACGACTTCGGATTACAACCAATTGAAGGACGATGCGTTGGCGCTTTTCGACAAATATTGCGAGCGGCAGCCGGCGATTGAGCGTAAGGGCAATAAGCAATTTGAGCCGTATGCTAGGTTCAAATTAGAACTGCTTTAGGTAGAAATTTAGTTTAGATTAGAAATTTATTTTAAGCCGTAGAAGTGCAAACTTCTGCGGCTTTTTCTTTTATTCTGCGCATTTTTGCCGCACAAATCCCACGTTTAGTTTACTTTGGGATTTGAATTAATTACTTTACTTGGGAAAAATGATTTAATAATCGCGCACAAAGGGCTAATTAGCTCGGTTCGGCGCGAAGATAAGTCATCTTTCGGAATGCGGCTATTCCTTTGTGCTAAACAAAGGAAAGAGCCATGACTAAAAAGTTCATTGCGGCGCATGTCGCCGAGTTCAAGGGTAAGAAGGAAGTTGTCGATTTCATTTGGAATCGACTTTGTTGGGGTGCGAGCATCTCGTCCGCTGTAGTGGAGGCGATGGAAGAGTTCGAGCTCATCAAGGTGGGTGAGATTCTTCGGCCTATTCGTCCCTCGTTTTCCGATGGTCGGATCGCCGGTTAAGAAAGGAGGTTCGACCATGGAAAACACGAATCTCCCGGAGGTGAATCTCGATGCGCTCGCGGCGGAATTGCCTGCGGCGTTTCAGGGACATTGGATCGCCGATGTCGTAAGGGCTTTTGGCGGCGCGCGCGCCATGGTGAGCGACGAGGAATTGCTCGATTATTGGCAGGAGGCGGTCGTGAGAGCCATGAGGGCTCTCACGGAGTTGGAGGGACAAGTGGAAGTTGGAGATGGAATGCGGGTCGCGTATGTGAAACGGGCGGTGAGGAGCTTACTGACAGACTTGAATCGAAAATACGATGTCAGGTCGGAAGTGGTTAGTGGGCAGTGTGGAGTGGTTAGTGAGGAGGAAGACGAGGTTGATCTCGTTGAGAAGGCGGAGAGTTCGGCGTTCGAGCTAAAGAATCGCAAGCGAATCGACGACTTTCATGTTGCGCTGAAGTTGGTGGAGGACGATCCGAAGTGCCGCGCGTATTGGGAGGCGTATGTGCGAACGGATGGGTCGGATCGTGCGGTCGGGAAGCGGCTCGGGCTTTCGCATACGGCGGTCAGGAAGTATTATCGGCTCCCGTTCTTTAAGGCGTTCAAGGAAGCGTGGGAATTGGTAAAGGTTGTTAGGGGGTGAGTTATGAAGAAAAGAAGTAGCAGATCGGAGAGGACACGGCTTTGGCAGATGATGAACGCGGCGCTTGACGATGCTGAGCGGCTATTCTCCGGGACGAAAGTCGACCGCGCCATTTGGGCGCGGATCGCCTGGCGAGTCGGACTTGAGAACTTTCTCGACGCGATCTTTCAGGCCGAGGCGGAGGCGAGAGATAGGAATAAGCGCATCCCGAGCTCCCAACTCCCGCGCTTCTTTCAGTCAGTTCTCAACCGGAGATTTCCGAAACGTGAGAGTTGAAGAAAGCGGAAGGAAAGAGAAGGTTTCCCCTCTTGACTCCCCTATAAGAGAAATGAAGGGTAAAGAATTAAGCCAGAGCAAGTAATTGCTCATGTCTTTCGCGCGCGTGACGCGCACGCAGGACGCATGTGCGAGGCAAGATTTGTGAAAATTCCCGTTTCCAAATCGCAAAGCTGAAACGAATAGTATAGGCAGCTGGACGAAGCGCTCGCGCTAAGTGATTAGTGCTTAGTGGTTAGTGCTTAGTCTTCGAATACCAAACGAAAGGATACGAAAATTATGACTAAGAAGAAAACGAACAGCAATAAGCCCGAGGAGATTCGCCTCAAGGTCGCCAACTGGGACGAAGAAGTCCCGATGATGGTTAACCGCGACCATGGCTCCAGCGGCTCAAGGAAAGTGATAACTCGCGGTGTTGTCCGCTCGAATGACGAGGATGTCCTCATCGGCTCGACCGATCTCGGAGCCGAAATACTCGACATTGCGCTCAACTATCTACGAAAAGGTTTCGAGTTCCGTTTCACGGATCTCGACGGCGAAGACGCGCTTCGCCTCATTCCCGTCGTCGATAAGGACATGAAAACGGTCTCTGTCGTCGCTCAGACGATGGGGAGCTTTCGGGAGTCGCTCGAGGACAAAATCGTTACACCTTTTTATCGCGGCAAAGCGATTGATCCTGAAGAAGCGCTCAAGCTCCGCGAAGAAGTCCTCAACGCCGACAAAGATAAAAAGCGCCGCGCCGCGGCACCTCAGAAAGGCGGCGTTACGCCGGATATTATGGTTACGTGCCCTAATTGCGGCGAGGCCGTCCGAGTAGGAAGGTGTGCGCACACGGCGGATAAAGACGCCTAAGAAGAATTGAAATGTCCTTACTGACGTTTTCTTGACCGTCGCCTGATGGAAACGTTTCCGTCAGGTGATGGTGAGGCGGGGTCTTGGGTGAGACTCCGCAGGGGTATCAGGCGATGCAATGCGAGGCCATCGCCTGATGCTTTTTATTCTATTGCCTCGTGAAAGGAGTGCCATATGGCAAAGATCAAGGGGAGCGCGGTGCTCTCCAATTTCAAGCGCAAGGGTGACATCACGTGTTACTTCCTGCGCCTTCAGTCCAACGGCAAGGTCGACACCGCGTCGATCGCCGAAAACACCAAGGCCGACACGCGACTCTCCACGGAGTTTGCGACGGCCGCCATGCAGACGCTCACCAACGAAATGGTGAACGCGCTGATGGAAGGCAAGCGCATCGAAACGCAGTACTTCTCGATGTACTTGAAGTGCCTCGGTCGCTTCAACGGTCCGACCGACAAGTTCGATCCCGCGCGCCATCAACTCGGCATCGTCTTCGCTCCGAAGCCGGCGATGAAGAAGCTCCTCGAGACGCTCGAAGTCGAAAACATGACGGCGCACGTCAAGGTCGCGCTTTCGTTCGTGCGCTCCGACGGCGTCGACGAGAAGAACGTCGTCAAGCTCGGCGCGAACGTCTTCGGTGAAGGCGAGGGACTCACGCTCGTTGAGGGCCGTGAGGACGAATACGTCGCGCTCCTCGACAAGACTTCGCGCGCCATCGTCGCCAAGGCGGACGTGCTCGAAAGCTCCGTCGGTACCTTGAAGGCGAAGTTCGCCGCGGGTGCCGTCGAGCCGGGCGAGTACCTCTTCGTCGTGAGCTCCCGTAACGGCGGCGAGGAATCGCTCACGCCGTTCCAGACCGAGAAGCTCGTCAAGGTCATCGCGTAAGGAAAGGAGGCGATACTATGGCTAACAAGATTCAGCTCAAGCTCGTCAAGAGTTCCTTGGAAACCGTGCGCGACGACTTCACGGCGATTGTCGTCAACTCGGGGACGGTCGGTCTCGATGAACTCCTTGCGCGTGCCGCGGAGAAGGAACCGAACTTCTCGGTGACATCGATCGGCCTCGCCTTCGCCTCGTGGATGCGCTACGCGGCGACGCAGATCGGCGAGGGCATGTTCGTCAACTTCGGCGGCATCGGGCTTATGGCGTATGTGCCGGGCTCGCTCCTCCACATGGACGAAGCGGTCTCGTCCGATCGTCTCGGCGTGCAGGTCACGATGTATGAAAACGCGTTCACCGAAGCGATCGCCAAGCTCGAGGCGACGACGTCCGTCGATGAGGACGCGCTCTCGTTCGTCTTCAAGAAGGTCGAGGACGAAACGACCAATACGCTCGGCGTCATCACTCCCGGCGGCACGATCAAGGTCCTCGGCGATCGTCTCTCCACGGGACTCGACGGCGAGAAGATTACAATCACCGACTCGACCGGCGCTACGATGGAGGCGGCGAATGTCGTCGGCGATGCGGAGGGCTGCTGGCTCAAGGGCGACGCGGCGCGCAAGCTCAAGCCCGGCAAGGGCGAGGTTGCGGTTTACTGCCGCGGACTCAAGACGCCCGAAGCCGATGTCGTCCGACAGACGCGCAAGGTCACGATTCTCTCGCCGAACATCGAGCCCGGTCCGCATATCGAATCGCTCAAGTCGCGTGCGACGCGTGGCGAGGGCGAGTGGCGTGTGTTCGCAGACGTCTTCGACATCGAGGGCTATGGCTTCGATCCCGACACGACTGCGACGCTTCGCCTCGTGAAGCGCGCGACGGGACAGGAGGCGGCGAAGGTCAACTCGCAGACGAGCGGCTACAACGTGCTCAAGCGCGAGAGCGACGAAAAGCTCGTCTTCACGCTCGACCGCAACAGCTCGGCCGAACCCGACGGCTCGTGGCTCGATGACGTGACGTACGACGCCGAACTCGTCCTCACTAACGCCAAGGGCACGACGACCCTCCCGCTCCAGCGCGAGTGGTAACGCGCTAAAGCGAGCGATAAAGTATAAGTGATAAGTGTTAAGTGGTGGTGTTTAAGCTCTTCTTGTAAAAGGGGACAAAATTCCATCACTTATCATTTATCACTTATCGGTTATCACTAACAAAGGAAAGGTCCTATTATGAAGCTAAATATCGATTGGAAGGGAATGGCGAAGGCCGTAGTGAAGGCCATTCTCCCGTTCTTCTCCGGCGCGCTGGGCGGCCTCCTCTTCGGTTGCTCCGTCTATGGCACCGGCGCAGGCGTTACGTTCTGACGCGCGAACGCCTAAGGTGGGCGGGGTAACTCCCCGCCCACTCAATACTATCACCCTCTTTACATTTGATGCGTAAAAATGGTATAATAGTATCCAAATGTTGGAGATAAGGGAGATAATTCGTGCATCCAGTCAGGGTGTTACCGTGCCTGTGCTATGCAAAGGCGATGATGGAGCACTGTACTGGTGCAAGGGCGATCAGGCTGGATTGGCATCTTGTCGAAACGAATGGGTTTGCGGATGCTTGGCTAAGGCTTTGAATTTGTCGATTCCAAAGTTTGATATTGCTAAAGTCCCTTGGGAGCTGTTTGTCGCATGGAGGAATCTTGCCGTTGATGTACCGCCATTGATTAAGGAATCAAATCCATATGTCTTTGCTTCTCGTCATGTGGAAGATGCGAAGGACATTGTTTCCGTTAGGGAAATCAAGGATGTTGATGAAAGTGACCAAGTGAAGATTTTTCTTTTCGACGAGTTTATCCGCAATGTGGATCGGACAGATTCGAACAGTAACCTCTTGGTAACTGCAGCAAAACGATGGTATGTCATTGACCATAATTCGTCATATGCCGAGAATTTTGACAGACCGAGTTTTGTGTCGGATCATTTGTTTAAGAACTCGATTCATGGAGAAGCATACCGAGGGAAGGATGCGTTTCTAAAACAAATCAAAGAGGTGTTCACGGTTGATTTCTTAGAGTCTGTGTGGAGTGAAATGCCGAATTCGTGGGTATCTGACGATGCGGCTGAAGCTCACAAGGAAAGAATTCTGAAAACTATACATGGAGAATGAATATGACTACAATGCATGTGTGCACAGTTGTGCCGGTTGTATTCTGCCCGTTCCCTGAGACCGGGGAGTTCGCTTGTATTGGTGTCATTATGTGTTGCCCTGCTATAGGTTGGTATGGGTATAAGCTTATTAAGGCCAACGAGCGTCCATTCAAGCGGGCGGCTAAGTTTTTTGATCAGATAGATGACTCGATTATTCGTACTGCCATTAGATGTGCTAAGCAGGATATTGAGTACACTATAGATATGGCCACAGAAGAGCTTGACCCTGTTGTCCGTAATGCCGCTTTTCAAAACTTAATTAGACCGCGGGAGGGTTTTATTAGGTATGGCAATGCTAAGGCTATAATGGTTGAAGATTATCGGGCAGCATTGGAGGAGCAGTTCAAGAGTATTGTTCATCGGAACTTCATTGATAGAGAAGGCTATTACGAGAATAAAATGCGTGAACGCGTTCAAGACTACCTGACATCGCGTAAGATAAGCTTCCATTCTAAGAAAAGGTATGAGTTCGAGAATGGTTATTTTAGCTTTAATATTCCGTTTGTTCTCGGCGAAAAAGATTCTGCAAAGCTAATTAAGCCGTTAAACTTCGTTACAAAGAGCAACAACGAGACAATGGAGCATTGGTTTAAGTGGCGGACGCGTTTTGACTATCTTCACAGTGTCGGTTTTGATAAGGAGCGTATCCTTGTGCCGGTGCGTTTGCCGGAGCCTGGTCACGCTTCTTACGATGCGGCGTATCGTGTATTTGATCTTTTGCAGAAGCACACCATGACGGTTAACGAAGATGATAAAAAGCAGGAAGAGGCATCGGTTGTGAATTTTGCAACTAGCGGAGCCTCAGTATGATGCTAATATTGGTTAGAAGAACTTGTGATTAATGGGTGTGAACAATGTCCCGAAAGAAGTCTTCAGAAGAGATTCATGCGAGTGAAACGAAGTTTGTTGCGATTTGCGATTTGTTAAAGACCGCAATGGTGATATCTGTTGTAGGCTTTTTGGGTTATCGCGTTATAGAGATGATGACTGTGGCACTCTCGGCAAAGCCTGAGACATTGGATTCGTTTGCAAAGTGTCTCTCGGAATGGAAAGTCGCCGATATCATTTTTGCTATTGTATCGATTATTACTGGCGGAGGATGGTATATAGAACACCAACGCAATAACAATCTCGTACAAAGCAATGGCGATCTTAGGCATGAGAAAGAATCTCGTGATGTTGTCTCTACAAGAAGCGGACTTGACAAAGTCGGAAGAACACCTAAGGAGTAAGAAAATGTGTGAAGCCTTACTATCTATTGTTGGATTCGTTGCATTAGTGTTCGCTTGGAGGGCATGGAAAAAGACCGCTCGTGGTGCAGTAAGAGATTGCTTGTTCTCATTGCGTGATGAGTGGCGCAATCACTATGTAGACTGCAAGCTGGATATGCAAGATGGGGCTTATGCAGATATTAGGAATCTACTTAATGGGATGCTAAGATACACCAAGAGAATGCGTATGATGGGTTTCTTATATTTCGCTGCGCACGCATCCTCGGAGGAAGTGGCTTCGACATCATCTCGGATAGACGAGACAATAGATAGATGTGATAGCGATACTAGGGAGCTGGCAAAAAGGATTCGGAGAAAAGCATGTGAAGCAATTTTGATATATATGGCTGCCACATCGCTAGGGTTTATTTCTGCGGCAGTGTTTATGTTTGTTTATTTCCTTCCTAATAGGATTTTCTCCGCAATAAAGACTAGTATACGCTCGGTGTTTGATGTCAAGCCTGCTATGCTTGAGTATGCTGTCCTATATTAGATCCGTCCGCTACGATGATCTCTCCTAGCTCGTGACAACGCCGATACATCGTCGCGCGGTCGAGCTTGGCGGCTTGCGCGGGCCAGAGCGAGAGAAAGAGCGCGCGGCCATCGGCGCAAAGCGCTTCGTACTCGCGCGGCGGATGGCCTCGCTCGGCGTAGGTCTGGGGCTCCAAGACAATCAAGTTGCCGCCAGCCTCGATGATCTCGCGCCGCGCCTCTTTCTCGAGCGGGCTCATGAAGGTGCCGATGCCTGCTCCGTCTTCGCCGATGCGCTAGGCGCGCTCCTTAACCGCAAGCCACTCGCTCGAGCCCTCGACGATTGAGCGCGAGCAGCGGAAGGGCTCGATGAACGGCGCTTCGAGAAGCTCGAGGTTCCCGTAGGCGAACCACTCGCGCCCGAGGAAGCGAACGCCCGGAACGACGCGAAAGAAGTCGCGCTTCGCCTGGCGGCGATAATGGCGCGCGGGGTTTTCGCGAATGTACTTGATGAAGGCATCGAGTTGTCCGCGGCGCTTAATGATCCAATCGTGCCATTCGCGCTCGAAGATCGGCCGGACGGAACCGGCCTCAAGCCCGACAGACGTATGTTTCGCAACTGGCGGTTCCGTCCGCCAGTAGGCGCTCGACAGCGCCTTCATCAACTGGTAAACGACTCGCCCGAGGTTGCCGCGCTTCTCGATATCGGCGAGTTTGATCAGGAGATGAATATGATCGGGCATCACGACGAAAGGGCGGATCGGCTCGATTACGAACCAGGTCTTATGGAAGTCGAGAATCGTCTTGATCAGAGCCTTCGTAATCGGCGTTTCGACTATTACGCCTTCTTGGTTGACCGAAAACGGCGCGAGGCCTTCGCGCTTTTTCAAGGTCACCATATAGTAATACGGCGCCGAATAGTCAAATCCGTTTAATCGATACATAAGGTTTTATGTTTTATATTGATTATACCATATTCTCTTTAAGGCATAAAGCGCAATTTGTGTTATCGATAAGATTGTGCAGTCAAGCTCCACGCGGGGCTTCGTCCCCGTGAATCCCAGATAATGCTTCATACTGCGCATGCGCCTTGATGACTGCTCTGACGTTATATCGGGTGGGGATTGGGGAGTGATTTGGGGTTGACGATGGATTGGGCGGCGAAAGGCGGCGTGCCGCTTTGTGGCTTTATCTCGCCCGGAGAGCGAGAGGTTGAACGCCGCCTTAAGGCGCTGCCGCGCGCTCGTTGGATCAAGGCGGTTCCTTATGGGCTCCCGCCGCGCTACGATCCGTCGGTCGAAGATTTGAGCCATCTCGCCGCTCATCGCGAGCTGATACTCTCGGCGTTCGACCCCGCCGAATTCGCGCCCTTTAAGGTAACTCGCGCCGGGTGCCTCGCGATGAACGACCGCCTCGTCGAGATAGCCAATGAAAGCACGGGGCTTCGCCCCGAATCACAAGTGTAATAACTGTATCCGGGAAGGGGGTTTGGTTTTGCCGCGCGAGGGGGTCGAGGGCCGCGCTAGCGTGGGTGCGAGTTGCTATGCGCGCAGTGATTTCGGTGCCTACGATGTATGTGTTATTGGCAAAATGTGATTAGAGGGATTGGATATTATAGCGCATGATATGCCAATTGTTACAAGAGATTCCCGTAGGGTTGTCGGTGAACCATTGAGTTGACTGCGGTAATTCACAATTGACATGAGTCGGAATTATATGATATAATTTAATTAATCTTGTAGCATAAATAGAAAGAAGGTGTAAATGAAATTACAGTGGAAAGTCGTAGCAAAGCCGACAACCTCGGTTTGCTCGTTCGGTTGCTTTAAGCATTGTGATGCCATGCGTAATGGCTGAGGAGGTTTTGGTCAATGCGAGAAATTAAGTTATCTTGGACGGTTTCTACAGAGAAGCCGAGACATATTGCGGCATCAAGTCACTATACTTTTGCCAATTGCAAGTCTTCTTGCTGAAATAACAAGTACTTGTTCGCAAATAAACCGTCACGAGCGTCGTGTACGGTTTTTTGTTTAAGTATGGGGGTAAGAGTATGAACGAGCAACGTGAGTCCGATGTTCCAATTGACAAGTCCTATAGCATGCCGTCGTTCAAACTAGTCAAATATAACGGTTGTGGCTTAGCGGTTTTTGTTGATATCGCACGATGGGTGGTTCTTAGGAACGATCGTCAGCAGGTAATCTTTAACGAGTTAACAAACGGCCGTTCGATTGGAAATGTATTGGAGGGACATTCGGACTCTATAAACGATGTTCGTGAGGTTCTTGTGCAATTAGAGGCTTTGCAGGTGGAGAAAATCAAAGCCAAATCGATTTTTTCAAACACAAGATTGCATCTGCATCTTACTAATCGATGCAACATGCATTGCCCTCATTGTTATGTATGTTCGAGTGTTGCTTACGATAACGAACTCACCACCGAGGAGATACAAAGTTTATGCAAGCATTTCAGAGATATCGGCGGAACCGATGTTTCTCTGACGGGAGGAGAACCGACATTAAGGGATGACTTTTTCGAAATTGTCAAATACATATCGGACATAGGAATGCGAGTTTCCGTTTACACCAACGGGTTGAATTGGGATGAAGAAAAGATAAAAAGACTCGCAACTTATTCTATCGAAGGTGTTCAGGTTAGTATTGACGGTTATGACGAACAAACCAACGCTGTTTTCAGAAATAAGGGAGCCTTTGAAAGGGCCTTGAACACAGTTGATTTGATGTTGAAGCATAAACTCCACTTGAAGATTGCAATAACGCCGCCATACGAAGTTCTTATGGAGAATCGGCAAAAGTATATTGATTTTGCGAAGTCTCTTCTTGATAAGTACGGGACGGATTCTTTGGAATTGAACTTTTCGTATGCACTTATGCCAGGGCGGGAACTGACGGTTGCGTTTGTTGATAGCGTCCGCGATAAATACCAAGATTATATAGATAAAATTGTGAGCTCGGTATGGCCGAATGCAAAGATGGACTCTTTCGTCGCAAATATCTCGGACGGCATATATGATAGTTGTGGTTATGGTGGTTTGAATGTTTTGTCCAATGGCGATCTTTATTTTTGTGATAGACTTAGTGATGTAGCTAAAAACGGCAATATTAGAGATATGCCGTTCGAAGAAATACATCGTCTTATGCAGCTAGCGGAAGAGACCGGAAAGATAGATCACTTCAGGCCTTGTAAAGACTGCGAACTTAAGTATATTTGCGGTGGTGGTTGCAGAGCTGAATGGTTCCGTCAATTTACGCAGATAGATAACGTTGAAGAAGTCGATTATACTTCGATAGCTCCGCGCAAGTGTACTTACTCCGATAAAGAGCGAATTTATGATCTCATGTTAAGGACGACGGAGATGTTCTATCGTTAATATGGGGGATTTGCTTATAGCGATTAATGCTTCTGCATCAAGACGAAATGACTTCTTGGTATTGCAAACTTATTGCGCAAAAGAAGTTGTTGTCAATAAGAACGGAAAATACAAGGGCGGTAGTATCTCGGAACTTGATGCTCTGAATTGCCCTCGTCTCTCAAACGTAAATAGTGCGTTAACACGGGATATATTTTCTAGATATTGCTTTCGTCTTTCATATAATTCATTTTACTTGCCGCTTTATGATGTTGCTGACTTCCAAAAAGCGTTTGGAGGAAGCTGCCCACTGTTCTTAGATAATACGGATAGGTCGATATTTGCAATTTCCGATGTTAAATATGATAGCTCCCCACGAAGCAAATACAAGTATAAGATTGGCGCTGGCGAAATAACTCGCACGAATGATGGTATTCTTTGGATAAGCGACAAGGAAGTCGATCGGAAAGTTCGCCAAATTGTTCCGACAGCAAGGTTGGTATACAATCCGGAGATTCAGGCTCATACACTTTTTTTCGATTATGAAAACACCTCGATTCCATATAGTGCACAACAACTTTCGATTTGCGAAAAGGACCGTATTTACTTGAGAAATTACCAAGCTGAGGACGTTGTTGTTAATCGATTGTCTCTTAATTTCAAAAGTCTTACAAAGGGCCGTTTCCTTTATAGCGGACATGGGCATCTTGCGGATTTGAAAGACACTTTACGGCAACAGGATATTTTTTTGGAAGAAGATCGGGAGTTTTTAGTTCCACAAGTTAATGTAAGACGAGGAGACTCCGGGTGGTTTGAGATTGATTTGTTCTGCCGTAAAGATGGTGAAATTGTGAATCTTGCGGAAAGAATCGATTTGTTCGCCTCTAAGAATGCTATTGAGATCGACGGCAAGAAGGTAGTGCTTCCGGAATCAATCGTAAGCGTTAAAGATAGGCTGGTGTTTGAAAATGGTAGATTGAAGTTGTCGGAAGGGAATACGCTCGGCTTATTGCGTCTTATTTCTGATAGTGGTGCCAAGGTGGAGGAGTTCTTTCCGTATCCAAACATTCAGTTGAAGTTGTTGGAGAAGATGCAATCGGTTGCATATCCATATCAAGTCGAGGGAATCAAATGGCTGAAGTTTCTTTTCCTCAATCAAATAGGTGGATGCCTTGCGGATGATATGGGATTAGGAAAGACATTTCAGGTGATTTCATTTCTTTGTGATCGAGAGGTCAGAAAGAAAGTTAAGAAAGTTTTGGTTGTTGTTCCAAAGTCGCTCTTGACCAATTGGGTTAGGGAGTTTAACAAATTTGGCTCTGATTACAAGGTGCAGATATACCACGGCGCCGCACGAAAGGATTTCGATTTAGAGGCATGTGATGTGTTGATAACAACGTATAATACGGCAACCATCGATGAAGAAGTGTTAAGCAAGTGTAACTTCTCGGTTGCGATATTTGATGAGATTCAAACTATCAAGAATCGCAATTCAACAACATCCGCGTCGATGAAGAAGCTGAATGCGAAGGTTAAGTTCGGATTGTCAGGAACTCCGATGGAAAATAATATCTCGGAGTTGTGGAATGTTATGGATGTAGTTAATCCTGGCGTTTTCTCCGATTGCGATACTTTTTGTCGGCGGTATGGTAATTCGAATTATGAAGAGCTAAGAACGATCTTGACTCTATTCGTTATGCGTCGCACCAAAGAGCTGGTCTTGAAAGAATTGCCACCGAAAATCGAGCGAATTGTGTATTGTGATATGGATCCCGCGCAGCGAAAGCTTTACGATGGAATAAAAATGTCCGTCAGACGAGCTATTGAGAGATTGAAGGTGTTTGCAGCACCAGTTATCTTGAAAGGACTTACATTACTAAGGGAATGTTGTTGTCATCCTCAACTCTTGGGCCATGAAGTTAATGTCGAAAACATTTCTGATTCTTGTAAACTAGACGCACTACGTATTCTTGTCGAGGACCTCTATAAAAATGGCCATAAGATATTAATCTTCAGTAGTTGGACATCGATGTTGGAAATTGTCAAGCATGAACTTGGGTCAGATGACGCGTATCGAAATCACATTTATTATCTGGATGGAAAAACATGCCACAGGCAAGAATTGATAGAACGGTTTGAATCAGCTGATAAGGGGGTGTTTCTCATCAGCATCAAAGCAGGTGGCGTTGGCCTTAATTTAACCTCGGCGCAGGATGTGATTATTTATGACCCGTGGTGGAACCCATTCGTTGAGCAGCAAGCGGTTGATCGCGCTCATCGTATAGGACAAGATAAGCCCGTTTGTGTTTATAAGTTAGTGACGGCAGGTACTTTGGAGGAAAAGATTGTGGATATCGAAAACGATAAACGAAAGAGTTTCGATGCAATCATAAATGGTATATCCTCGGATAAGAATATGAAGTTAGAGGATATTTTGCGACTCCTTTAATGTTATGGAAGTGACTGATATAGAAATGTATGTGAGATATTTCAAGAAAGTTGTTTTCTTGAATATCTTGAGAATCTTTAAATCGATAGATTTCACCGGTAGGATCGAGTCAGACAATGAGGAATTGCGAGGATACGAAGGGTGCTATCCCGTGAGCCGAATGCTCGACTCATTGCAAATTTCAGAGCAAGATTCAGTTCTGGACATTGGATGCGGGAAGGGGATGTTCCTGTATTATGCCAAAAGGTATCCATTCAGACTCATTAGCGGTATTGATCTGAACGCTCAACTTGTTTCTGTTGCGCGGCGAAATATGTCTAAATTATCTGATACTCGAATTGATGTGTGGCATTGTGATGCACGTACATTTGGAGCGTATGACAAATACAATATATTCTTTATTAACAATCCTTTTTGTAAGGAAGTCTTGTGTGAAGTTGTTAATAGAATAATTGATAGCCAGCGACAGAATATGAGACGGATAACTGTCATTTATCAATTCCCGTATCATTTAGATGTGTTTGCAGGGCTTGGATTTATGATTAAAGCCGACGATGGCGTGAATGTTATTCTTGAGCGGAGTGTAGTTTTCGATGACGTGTGAGTTCTCGCAGATTTCTTATTCTACGGCTTATGTGTTATGTGGTCGTCGATGCCTCCGCGCGCGTGTCTCGAACGCCGCGCTAGATGATAAAATGGATTGATGTTTTAAGTAACGAGATTGTGGTTTTATGCGTACTTATTAGCATAGAACGCTTTGCCCGCCGGCAATCTCCAATAGAGGTGTGCACACCTCGCGGAAAATATGATATAATATAAGCATACAATGAAGAGCCCTAAGTTCTCCATAATCATCCCGGTCTACAATGTAACGCCGTATTTGCGCGAGCGTTTTTGTTTGGTGTAGCGCGTTGATTTTTCTTATGACCGACATAACCGTTATCATTTTAACCGGGAAGGAAGAGCTGCATATCGGGCGGTGCTTGGAGAAGCTTGCGCCGCTTGAACCGCGGCAGATTATTGTCGTCGAATCGCAGAAGGGCGATCGGACGCATGAGATTGCGTTAGCGCATGGCGCGACTTGCGTTTGGCACGATTGGCCGGGGCTTTATGCGAAGCAATTCAATTGGATTATTGATCAGCTTGCGCGAACTAATGTATCAAATACATTAGTTCACACGAAGTGGATTCTGAGACTTGATGCAGACGAGTATTTGACGTCTGAGACGATTGAAAAGTTGAAGGCGGAACTGCCACGGATGCCGGAGGATGTGGCAGGAATTAACCTCGAACTCAAGCGGCGGTTTTGCGGGTGTGAGATTCGGCACGCGACGAATGGCATTCGGCTTCTGCGCATTTGGCGCGCGGGGCGCGGCAGAAGTGAAGAGCGGGCGATGGACGAACACATTGAGGTTGACGGCAAGGTCATCGACTTCGACGGCGCGTTCTACGACGATAATCTCAACGACATGGATTGGTGGCGCGAGAAGCACCGCGGATATGCGAAGCGCGAGGCGGCGGATGCGCTCGCGTTTGCGCGCGGCGAGATTCACTTCAAGCCCGCCAAAGAGGCCTACTATCGCATGCCGCGCTACCTGCGCGCGTTCATCTACTTCGCCATCCGCTACTTCCTCAAAGGCGGGATCCTCGATGGCTACGGCGGCTGGATGTGGAACTTCTGGCAAGGCCTTTGGTATCGCTGCCTCGTCGATTACGAGATTGGAAAGTTGAAGAGGACTTGAAATGAAAATCGGCATTATTACCATTCAAAAGTGTAATAACTTTGGAGCGGATCTGCAAGCATATGCGCTAGGTGCGAAGTTGCGCAATCTCGGCTATGACGCGGAGAATATCGATTATCTCTTTTACAAGCATCCGCGGCACTTGAAAGGCAAGGGCGAAAAACCGATTTTCAAACTCTCGCTGGTTAATCGTGCGAAGGAAATTCTCTTTCCGATTGTTGCGGGGCTAAAGAATCTAAAGCGCCGCGCAGCAATCCATGCTCGTCATGAACGTTTTGCCGCGTGGACGGACGAGTATCTCAAATGCGGCCCGGAATACCGTTCTGTCGCATCGCTTTACGCGAATCCGCCGCGCTACGATGTCTACGTGGTCGGATCGGATCAAGTTTGGAATCCTCGCATGGGTTCGAATATCCTCCCATACTTCCTCGACTTTGCGCCTAAAGATGCCCGCCTAGTAAGCTATGCCTCATCGATGGGAGTTGCCGAACTCCCGGCCGGAGCGTTTTACAAATTCAAGCAACTCCTGCGTCGATTCTCGGCAATCTCCACTCGCGAGAAAAGTGCAGCGGACATTGTAAACGCAATGGCGCTAGGAGTAGAAGTCAAGCATGTTGTCGATCCGACCTTGCTATTGAGCGCGGCAGAATGGATGAAAGTGTCGAAGGTGCCAGCTGACATCCCCGCCAAGCCCTATCTCTTGTTGTATGATTTGATTGCTAGTGAAGAGACCGTAAAACTCGCCCGCAAGATTGCCGCGGAGAAGGGTTTATCGATTGTGCGCATTGGAGATGGCGCATATGGCCCCGGCGAATTCATTTGGCTCTTTAACAACGCCGATTTCGTAGTTACGAATTCCTTCCATGGCACCGCTTTCTCAATCATCAATAACAAGGACTTCTTCTCCGTCATACCTCGCGGCATGACGAATGCCGCGCGAATCGAAAGTCTACTTAAGGTTGTCGCTTCCGAAGATCGTCTCGTTCGAGCCGAGCATATCGATAATGTTGATTCTTCCGATTCGATAGATTGGACTAAGGTCAATTCGCTCCTCGAAGCGACGAAGACGGAATCACTCGGCTTTTTGACTCGCGCAGTAGAAAGCAAATCGAACCGAATCGAACCGAAGTTGCCAATTGGTTGCTACGCTGTCTGGAATGCTGATGATGATGTTCGTGCGGCTTCCACGAGTGGCGGACTTTTCCGTGTCCTTGCCGAGCGCACGATTGCGCGCGGGGGTGTCGTTTATGGCGCGGCGTTTTCTCAAGACTTCCATCACGTCTCGCATCAGGCCGCCGAAACAATCGATGAACTTGAGCCGCTGATGAAGTCGAAGTATGTTTGGAGCGATCCGACCGCGGCATACAAACAAGCCCTCGAACATCTCAAGTCCGGGCGCGAGGTCCTTTTCACCGGTACGCCTTGCCAAATTGCCGCGATAAAGTCGTTGGCGAAGGGTTATGACGAGAAACTGCTGACGATGGACATCGTTTGCCATGGCACGCCTCGCCCTGAAATCTTCGAGTCCTACATTTCCGAACTTGAAAACCGTTTTGGCGGAAAGGTCACGCACTATGAATTTCGCAACAAGGATGCCGGTTGGAATTTCTCGCATGTGCGCGGCGTGTTCGAAAGCAGCGCTGTGTATGATAAAGTACTTCGCAATGATCTGTATTACCTGGCTTTTGGAATTGGAGATTCTCTTCGTCCCGGCTGTTTCAATTGCCCATTCATCGGACTTGAACGAGTCGCCGATTTTACGATTGCTGACTGCTGGCGCGTTGCTGCATCCAATCCGGAATTTGACGATGGAAAGGGGACGAGTCTCGTGCTTGTTAACTCGCCTAAGGCCGCGGCAATTTGGAAGGAGGTGCTTGCGTCAGGAAAAATCAAAGGCGGCGCATACGATCTTGACCTCGCGCAAATGCGTAACATGCCGCTAATGCAAAAGGCGCATAAGCCGCGCTCTTACGAAAGTTTCCAACGCGTGTTTAACGAGACAAAGTCCTTTAATGAAGCAGCGAAAGTTTTTCTTACACGTAAGTTGCTCCTCAAAGCGACAATCGTCTACTGGGTTAAGAAACTCGGTTGGTTCTACTTCAAACATCATCAATAAGGATTTCTGTTATGGCAACCGACATTGAAAAGTATGTTGATGCTTTGAGTCTTAAGAACAAGCTTGCGCGTGCGGCTTGGATGGCGTTTTCGTGTGTACTCTTCCGCCCCTTTGCCGGGCCGCTCTTTCGATACTATCGTTCGCTCGTCCTTCGTCTTTGGGGTGCAAAAGTCGGGAAGCGTTGCGCAATTGCTGCCGGAGCGAAGATTTGGGCTCCTTGGAATCTGGTAATCGGAGATTATGTTGCGGTTGCGAATGGCGCCGAGCTTTATGATGTCGCACTGATAACGCTTGGAGATCATGTAACGATTTCGCAAGACTCCTACCTCTGTACGGCGAGCCACGATATCAGTAAGAAATTGAAGCCGCTTACATTCAATCCGATTCATATTGAAGCATATGCTTGGGTCTGTGCGCGTGCAACGATTCTCCCCGGAGTAACGATTGGAGAAGGTTCCGTCGCAGGTTGTGCATCAGTCGTCGCTAAAGATGTCGAACCCTGGACAGTGGTTGGAGGCAACCCGGCGAAGTTTATCAAGAAGCGGGAGCTTAAGGCTTAGGGCATAAGACTTTCTTTTGACCCATTCTTGCCGCGGAAGCGGCAAATATGTTATAATATCTAACTATGAAGATGAGTGCGAATTTGCGAATTCGGCGGATGTGTGGGGTGCTGTTGGTACACCACTGGCAAGAGCTTTGTAGCGTATGGTAATTAATGAAGGAACTTAAAATGATTTCACGTGGTTTGATTTTAATGATGTGTGGCGCGTTGATGATGTTGTCTGCGTGTACAACACAGGCAACTATTAGCGGACGTGAGATATCAGATGAAGTCCTTGAGAAACCATCCGACATGGCATTGTACAATGGGTGCTTTTGGAATGACCGCTTATGGGAAGATGCTTGGGTGAGCAAGAAAAGTAGACAACACACCTTAAAACAAGTGCGCATGCGAATCTCCCCGTGGCAACCATTGGCTGCTATCGGCACGTTGGGACTGTGGGTGCCATTTTATGTGGAATGGGAGCTAAATGGAGATGCGTTATGAAGATCCATAATATCGCGATTTTCTTTGACGGCACCGGACAAAGCAAGAGTCAACAAAAGCCGACAGATTACACAAATGTCGTGTTGTTGCATGATGCGCTTGATATGGCGAAGACGTCGAGTGTGTCACAAGTTCGCAAATATATTGAAGGCGTTGGCACACGGAAAGAAGAGTCTCTCAAGGGTGGAGCCTGGGGAATTGGACTTGATGAGCGTATCGAAGAGGCTTATGCATATCTTTGGCAAGAGTATAATAATGCCAAAGAAGCATCCGTCGAGCCCCATATATTCCTCTTTGGCTTTAGCCGCGGCGCATACGCCGCTAGATGGCTTGCTTCTTTGATTGTTAATGCGGGTATTCCAAAGAATGAAGACGATGTGCGTACGCTATTTATGAAGCACCGTTCTGAGAATCGGAAGTATTTGGAAAAGATCAAGGCGGATAATCGTGTATGGTGCGACGCGACGATTGATTACATTGGAGTTTGGGATACGGTTGAGGCATCGGTTAACAAGAGCTTTGATATCGAGAATGCGCATCCGATGATAAAATCGGTTCGTCATGCATTAGCGATGGATGAGTGGAGATTCAAGTTCTTGCCGACAAGATACAATCCTCGGAATGGTGTCGAAGAGCTATGGTTCCCCGGCTGCCATACGGATGTCGGCGGTGGATATCCTGAGCGAGGTCTGGCGCGTTGTCCACTCGAGTGGATCGCGGAAGGTGCAATTAATGCGGGACTGAAAGTGGATTCTGATAGGCTGAATCAATCCATTGATGATAGATCGTCCAAAATCAAATATCACGATGAGCTTGTAGATGGAGGCTTGGGAATGGGTCTCTTGTGGTGGTTTACGAATATCTGTGGTGGTTTAAGGAGTAAGACATATCGTCAAATGCGTGTAGATGATTTTTACGATCAAACATATGTGACATACAAAGATCAAGCACCTTCTGATGACGAGCGACTCAATATTCCGGCCACATGTTTGGCTTACAATAATCACCATTCTGATGCGTTTGAGCGCGCGTAAAGGCACAATTTATGGCTAAAAAGGCAAAAATATCCAGAAATAAACAGAGGGTAGTTCCAAGAAAAGAAAAGGAAACGCTTCAAATGTGCAAAAAAGTCAGCCCGATAATGGCTTTGGGATTTGCTTTGCAAAAAAGAGACAGAATCTCTTACGATCAGTTGTTGTTGAAAAGCCAGAAATTGTTGAGTACCGATGATGGATATCTGCTTGATGTGTCTTTTCGAGAAATTGCAAAAACAGTAGAGGCGTATCCCGGGGCTTTTGAGATTGTTGTTGATAGGGAATGTTATTCTGTTATCAAAAAGCGTACAGATGTTCGAATGTTCAAGGAATCGCACTTGAAGATGTGTTATCACGAGGCCTTTTCCGAAGCGGAGTTCAAAGAATTGGTCAGTATTCTGATCGAGGCCTGAAATGTCGCTAAAATATAAACTCTTCCGAGATCCTGTACACGGGGATATAGAAGTTGAACGTTGGATATGTTCTGCTTTTGTTGACTCTGATGTTTTTCAGCGATTGCGTTTCGTTGAGCAATCGTCCATGAGAATGTTGTTCCCCGGTGCTCGACATGACAGATTCATACACAGCCTCGGTACGTTTTTAATGGCTAAAAGAATCTTTGATGCTCTACAAGATTCTATACGTGTCTGCTTTGAGGAGGAGCAGGTTCATGAGTTCCGTAACACATTCCTAATAGCAGCTCTTTTGCATGATTGTGCCCATTCGCCATTCTCTCATACCGGAGAATCGCTAGCTAAGTACTATTGCGGATCGGAGATAGATAAGCTTCTTGCAGGCGCAGTTAATGATATCTCGTTCAAGAATGAATTATCTCGATCACGAAGTGCAACACACGAAAAAGCAAGCGCATATGTTGCATGTGTTCGATTTGAAGCCGAATTCTCAAAACATTCAATTAATCGTGTTCAGTTAGCGAGAATGATAATAGGATTGAAAAACGAGGGGGCGTTAAACGATCCTGTTATGCGCGTATATAATTGCTTGATATCTCTTGTTAATGGCTTTATTATAGATGTCGATAGGTTGGATTATTTAGAGCGTGATACGTGGGCGACAGGTATTCGTAATGCTTCTGTTGATTTGGAGAGGTTGATCTCGGGGCTTGAAATTGATTTTGATTTGGGCGAGGTGATAATTAATAATAGCGCAACATCTAGCGTAATCAATGCTGTTGCAGCGAGGGATTACATCTATAAATGGGTAATACCACACCATAAAGTCGCTTACGCGAACGAGGTTCTAGAGCGGGCGATGCACGCATTGATTCACGCGTTAGTTAAAAAATCTAGGAAAACACGAGGCGAGGTCGGCAAGATATTGTTTTCTCCGGATCGATTACTGCTGAATGGGCAGGCAAAACTAGCCGGTGAGACTATTAGACTTCCAACTGATGGGGATCTTGTTTATCTCATGAAGAAGTATGTGCCTAAAGATGAGTTCTTTATGGCGTATTCTGAACGTCGCGTCATTCATAAGTCGTTATGGAAGACACATGCAGAGTTTATGCATATCTTCAATCCTCCTAAGAAGGGAGAGAGATTAAATCAAGATTTCTGGGATATGTTTGCAGGTAAGGCAAATGCCATTTGCAATAAGTACGGAGGATTTGCAACTGAAGCGAATCCAGTTAAGGTGTCGATGGAGAAGGTTGCTGATGTCAAGTTTGTCCTTAAAGACAATAAGCAAAAGCTTGACCTAACATACTTATTAGGGCCTCAAAGACAGGACGAAGGCGTCTATTACCTAAATGCATATATAGGGAATTCTTATGCAGATAGTACTGACGAAGTTATGATACAGCTAAGGGGAGCCTTTGATGATTGCATCAAGTTGTTTAAGGCGTCAACTAAGACTAACCAATGAGAGGTTTCTATGAAAAAGATTGCGGTAATTTTTGGTATGCGTCAGGAGGCGATTAGGTTTTGTGAGATGAATGCTTTTAAGGCGTAATATGTTGTTCTCTATCGTCATACCTCTCTACAATAAAGCCGATACGATTGAGCGGACGCTTCGGGCTGTCGAGGCGCAGGTGTTTCGTGATTTCGAAGTGGTGGTCGTTGACGACGGGAGTGCTGACGATAGCGCGGCAGTGGTTGCGCGGACAAAAAGGACGTTCCCGCTGCGGATTATTACTCAAGCCAATGCCGGAGTCTCGGTCGCTAGGAATCGAGGCGTGGCGGAGTCGCATGGTAAGTACATCGCTTTCCTTGACGCGGATGATGTTTGGCATAAGGAGTATTTGCAGGAGCTGGCGAAGATTATTGAGCTGAATCCCGAGTCGGAATATATCGGGTGCTCGAGCGAGATCGTTTATGCCGATTATGTGATGCGGATGAAAGAGACGGGAAAGATAGAGAAAATTTCTTTCTATGACGAGTGGCCGTTTTATAGCGCCATCCACACGTCCTCATTTGCCGTCACTAAAAAGGCATTTGATCGAGTCGGAGGATTTACGCCCGGATGCAAGTTTTACGAAGATGCGGAGCTTTACTATAAGCTTGCCAAGCATTATCCGCTGTATGTAAGTCGCCGTAATCTTGAGTATTATTATCGTGATGCGGAAGTCAAGGCGTGTAGCACTTCTTCAAAGACGTGTCTCGACTGGCCGCATTGGAAGTGGGCGGAGTCCGAATTGGCGAATGGCTCTCGGGATAAAGCGCTTAAGAGATGTATTCGCATCGAGCTTCTGCGGCAGTTGAATAATTACGCTCGTAGCGGTAACGTGGAGATGATCGGGAGGATAGTAGAGACGTATCCTAATTTAACCACGCTATTGCCGGTTGGATTCTTCAAGAGTAAATTAACCCGAACGTTGGGGCTCCCGATTCTGTTGGCCATTGCCGCATGGTTCAGAATGAAACACAATATGCGAGTGAAAGTGGAGGCGAAATAAGATGCTTAAAGCTCGTAGTTCATTTTGGGATATTGTGAAGTTCGTCGCCATTGCGCTGGTTGTTTTCGGGCATGTGCAAGGGTCGGCGGGGATAATGGTCGGACAGCCGTTTGTCGGGAACTTCATTGTCAATATGAATATGCCGCTGTTCTTCTTGATCAGCGGGTATTTCTCGTACGGGCTGGTATCGGGAGGGGATTGGAAGAAGTTCGGTTGGCGGTTGCTCGGATATTTCTGGCCGCTCATGATTACGGCGATTATCTTCAATTTCTGTGAGATGGCGTTTGGGATGACGGATTACACGGGGCCATATCCGATTGAAGTCTTGAAATGGTTTCTTTTCGGCGGATGGTATCTTTATGTTCTCGCGATGTGCGTCGCTTCGGTATTTCTCTGTTTTCGCCTGAGGGGGGGGGTAAAGACGCAGATAGCGGCGCTGGTGCTGCTGTTCGTCGCGTCGCTCTTCATCCTCCACGCGTGGTGGGTGCCGTATTTTCGGCATATGTTCCCGTTCTTCGTCATTGGTCTTGGAGTTAAAGCGATGAAGAATGTGGAAGTGGAGAAGATGCTCACGTGGAAGGTCGGGGTGCCTTGTTTGGCGCTTTACATTCTCGCGGCAGTTTTGGAGGGGACGGCGTATCAGCACCGACTGTACTTCTACGGGGTCGACAGTTCCTGGTGGGGTCTGACGGCGGATTGGCAGGCACAGCTTTGGGAACTCGCGCATTATGCGCTTGGTGTCATCGGGAGTGTCGGCGTCATGTGGGCGATTGCCGCGCTCTTGAAGGTTGCGCCGATTCTCGGCAAGCTCGCGCCGCTCGGAGAGACGACATTGGGCGTCTATCTTCTTCATCAGTGGCTCCTTAAGCGTGTCGTCGATCAGGGATGGCTTTCGTCGTCTATTTGGTCGGTCTTGCTGTGGACGACAATTCTCTTTGTCGGCTGTCATGTACTGACGCGACTTTCGACGCGCGGCGTTTGGTATAACCGCATCTTTTGGGGTAAGTTTAAGTGACGCAGAACAAACGCATTATTCTGAACATCCTTGCGACGTATGGACGCTCGGTCTATGCGATGGTGTGCGGCATCTTTACGAGTCGCTGGGTGTTGATGGCACTCGGCAAGGTGGACTACGGACTATACGGGGTCGTCGGCGGACTCATTGCCTTTATTGCGTTCTTCAATCTTTTGTTGGCGTCGTCGCTGGCTCGGTTTTATGCGGTGAGTGTCGGCAAGGCGAGCGTGGCGCAAGATTCGGAGCAAGGAATTGAAATTTGCCGCGAGTGGTTTTCGATTGCGGTGATGGTGCATACGATTGTGCCGGTCGTTCTGGTGGTTGTCGGCTATCCGATCGGGATGTGGGCGGTCGAGAATTGGCTTACCATTCCGCCGGATCGTGTACAGGCTTGCGCGTGGGTGTTTCGGTTGATGTGCCTCAGCTGTTTGATTGGCATGATGAACGTGCCGTTCCAGGCGATGTACACGGCGAAGCAGTATATCGCCGAGCTGACGATCTACAGTTTTGCGACGACGACGCTTAATCTCTGCTTCTTCTACTACATGGTTTCGCATCCCGGGGTGTGGCTGACGAAGTATGCGCTTTGGATGTGCCTGATCGGCATCGTCCCACAGATCATCATTATGCTTAGGGCATGCTGGGTGTTCAAGGAATGTCGATTCAGATTCGCTTACTGTCGGAAGTGGAGCCACATCAAGGAGCTGATGAACTTCGCCGGTTGGCAGGCGTTCGGGAACTTGGGCGGGTTGTTGCGCGGACAGGGAATTGCGATTCTCGTCAACAAGTACTTCGGTCCGAGCGTAAACGCGTCCATGGCGATTGCCAATACGGTCAGCTCACAGACCAATACTTTGTCGGCGGCTATGCAGGGTGCTTTCGCGCCGGCCATTACGACGGCGTACGGTGCAGGGCAGCTCGATTACATGCGGGCGATGGCATTGCGAGCTTGCAAGTTTGGCTTGGTGCTGTCGCTCTTGTTCGTTATCCCGCTTTCGCTTGAACTTGATTACGTTATTCGATTGTGGCTCAAGACGCCGCCGGATTTCGTTAACGGTCTTTGTCTATGTATGCTCTTGATGCTGATCATCGACAAGAGCTCGGTTGGGCATATGATTGCCGTTAATGCTTCGGGAAAGATTGCACGTTATCAGGCGGTGCTTGGAGGCAGCCTTATATTGACGCTGCCGATTGCGTGGCTTTTCGTCGAGTTGGGGCTTGGCGTTTACTCAATAGTCTGGGCGATGATTCTGACGATGATTCTATGCGCCTTAGGTCGCGTGTGGTTTGCGCGGACGATCGTCGGGATGAGCGCGAAGGCGTGGCTTGGAAGGGTAATCTTCCCCGTTTCTTTCGCTATCTGCGCATCGGGAGGTCTAGGATTTTGCGTTCGATTCACGATGCCTGAAGGAATCGGACGAGTAGGACTAACGACAATTGCGTGCCTCGTGGCATTCATTCCGTCGGTTTGGTTCTTTGTTTTCGATAAGGATGAAAAAGCGTTTGTCGCTCAAAAACTGAAAAGGATCTTGCGCCGTGCCTAATCTTTGTTCTTTCGATGACTGCTGCGGTTGCTCGGCTTGCTTTGCGGCTTGTCCGAAGCGAGCCATCTCGATGGTTGCTGACCGAGAAGGCTTTTTGCGTCCCGAAGTCAAAGAAGACGCCTGCGTCAATTGCAAGCTGTGTGAGCGGGTGTGCCCGGTTCTCAATCGTGGCGAGCCGCGCGAGCCGTTGGCGGTTTACGGAACAATGGCGAAGGATGAGGCGATGCGACTCACCTCTTCGTCCGGCGGAATGTTTACGCTTTTGGCGCGTGAGGTTCTGCGTCAGGGCGGAATCGTTTTCGGCGCGGCCATTCGAGAGGGGGATTGCTCGATTGGGCACCGCTCGGCTGAGACCGAGGAAGAGCTGGAGTGGTTGCGTCGTTCAAAGTACGTGCAATCGGATGTCGGGGACACTTATCGGCAGGTCAAGGTTGAATTGGATAAGGGGCGTCTTGTAATGTTTACGGGAACCCCGTGTCAAATCGCCGGGCTGCGCTCATACCTCAACCTTCAACCTTCAACCTCAACCTCCAACTTACTGCTCGTCGATGTCATCTGTCATGCGGCACCGAGTCCTTTGGCTTGGCAAAAATATTTGAGGAAAAGGGAAGGTGCGTTAGCTCAGGGGCGCGGTAGCGCACGGGCCGAAGGCCCGATAGCAAAGAGAATCTCTTTCAGACGCAAGAATTGCGGCTGGAAGAGATTCTCTTTATCATTGCGCTTCGCGAATGATAAAGAGTATCTCGGCATCTTGGGCGTCGACACGTTTTTACGCGGCTTTCTCAACGAGCTTTTTAATCGTAAGTCGTGCTATGATTGTCAGTACAAGAACTTGCGAAGCGGCTCCGATATTACGCTTGGCGATTATTGGAACGTTCATGTCAAGTTCCCGGATTTTGACGATGACAAGGGGACGTCGCTTGTGCTGGTGAATACAGAGAAGGGAGCGCGTTTCTACGCGGCGATTCGTCCGTTACTGACCGAAAGGGTGAGCGACTTTACTGACGCGAAGCGGAGCAATCCGGCACTCTGGAAGTCTCCATTGGTTAATCCTAACCGGCAGGCTTTCTTCGATGCGGTTGAAAGTCCGGACTTCAATTTCGACAAGGTGACCATTCGTCTGACTATGCCGCCGCTGGGACGGCGCATCTATATCAAGTTGCGCGGATGGCTCCGCGCTTTGACGGGGATTTGATTTATGAAGATCGGTATCGTTACTTTTTTCAATGTGCCGAATTACGGGGCGATGCTTCAGGCGTACGCGCTCTGGCATTATTTTGAATCGCGCGGCCATGAGGTCGAGTTTATCGCGCATCCGTTTTGTACGCAGAAGCCGATTCCGCTTTTGAAGTGTTTTGTTTCGCGGCATTTGAAGGGCGTCAGAAACAAGCTGAGCGGAATCGTCCACCATGCGATTACCGAGTTCGCAAAGAGTTATCCGAAGACACGGCAGTTCGAGCGATATGAGGAATTGGCGGAGCTGAAAGATCGTTATGACGCGGTGATCGTCGGAAGTGACCAGATGTGGAATCCCAAGTGGTGCGGAAAGCCGAATTGCATCGAGTTGCTGTTCTTGGGGTTTGCGGGAGAGAAGACACTCAAGGCGTCTTATGCGGCGAGTTTCGGCACGACACATTGGAGTGCGGAAAGCGTGGCGTTGCGGACCGGCGAGCTCCTGCGGCTCTTTAAGGGCATCAGCGTGCGCGAGGAAAGCGGTGTGAAGGTCGTCGAAGAGCTTTCGGGACGGAAGGATGCCGTATGCTTGCTTGATCCGACCTTGCTTCAGAAGGCGGAGTTCTATCGTTCGTTTGCCGAGAAAGTTCACGTCGAGAATTATATCTTCAAATACATGCTGGGATGGTCGGATTCGAATGAAGCGAATGAGACGATTGCGGCCGTGCGCGAGGCGAAAGGTAGTCTCGAGATTATTGATGATAAGGTGCCGGTGCGCGGTTGCTTGGGTCTCGTCTGCCGAGTGTTTGGCGTCAAGGGTAAGGTGTCGCTTCCGCAATGGCTCGGGTCAATCGAGCAGTCGCAGTTTGTGGTGACGAATTCATTCCATGGTACTGTTTTCTCGATTCTCTTTCATCGTCCGTTTGTCTCACTCAAGATTAAAGGTGAGATGTCCGGAATGAACGAGCGAGCGGCTACGTTATTGAAGACGGTCGGGCTGGAAGATCGCTTCCTGTATGCTGATGATGCAGTAGGGATTAAGCGTGCAGTGGAGTCGGAGATCGATTGGTCGTTGGTCGATGAGAAGCTTAAGGCGCGGCGACTTGATACGGACGCGTTTTTCAAGTCCTTGGGGATTTGAGTGGAGTTGGAAATGAAACTCTCCATCATAATTCCGACGCTGGTTGATCGCGTGCCTGAGACGGTGAAGAAATTTGCCGCGGGACGGGACGATGTCGAAGTCGTGAAGATCGTGGGCGTGTCTCCTGTGAGTCAGGCGCGGCGCGAGGGGTTCGAGCGTTCGACGGGGGATTACATCTGGTTTGTGGACGATGATGATGAAATCTCGCCGAGTGGGCTCGGCGAGGTAGGTGGAGTGGGGAGGTGGAGAGAGGATGTCGATATCTTTAGATACCGGACGGATGGTTGGATGAATATTGGGACGAAGATTTATCGGCGGGAGATTTTGGCGAAGGCGTTTGCGGAGATGGGCGAGGAGCCGATGACGCGGTTTGAGGACGGGTTACTGTATGTGACGGCGCTCAAGTATGCGAAGAAGGTTGAGAATGTGGATCGGGAGATCTATGTTTATCAGCGGCGAGAGGATTCGGCAAGCCATCAGTTCGATCCGATGATCGTAAGGGAGGCCGAACGGCTCGCGGCAGTCGTGCCGGAGCGCGCGGAGGAGCTCTTCACATATATTGCGACGGAGATGTGCCGCGTGAAGGCGGGGTGGGGCGAGATACGGAAGGTGCTCGGGGAGCTGAGGCGCTCGAGCTTGATGGAGGCGGCGAAGCGCTCGAAGGACGCGTATACGCGGAAGATGGTGTGGGCGGTGAAGTGGGCGTGGCTCGTGCGGGCGTATCGGCTTTTGAAGCCGTGGAGATCGGGAGGGTCGGGAGAATGAGAATTGCGGTGTTGATGACGGTGCATAATCGCAAGCAAACAACGGTTCGTTGTTTGCAGCGATTAATGATAAACGATAAGTGTAAAGTGATAAGTGATGGTGGGTTAGATATCTTTCTTGTTGATGATGGGTCGACGGATGGGACGAGTGAAGAGGTGGAGAAAATAGGTGGAGGTGGAGAATGGAAGATTCATCTCATTAGAGGAACGGGGAGCTTGTATTGGGCGAAGGGGATGAGATTGGCGTGGGAGACGGCGGTTGAACATAGGGATTATGACGGGTATCTTTGGCTCAATGATGATGTGGAGCTTGCCGCTGATGCACTTGAGAAACTAGCCACCACTCTCCAACTCCAACTCGAAACTCCAACTATCATAGTCGGGGAATGCGTGAATGCGAAGGGTGAGGTGACGTATGGGATCAAGGGTGATCTTTTTGACGGGAACTTCGTCTATGTGCCGCGGAGCGTGTATGAGAAGATCGGGATGATTTCGGGAGAGTATGCGCATGCGTGGGCGGATAGTGACTATGCGATGCGGGCGAAGCGCGCCGGGGTGAAGGTCGTCAGCTTGGGGGTCGTCGGGAAGTGCGAAGGGCATGAGATTAGGCCGAGTTTGAGAGGTGTAGGGTTTAGGCGTAGGTGTAGGATGCTTACAGATCCGAAGGGGTGGAATGTGCATGACCTCTGGGTGTACAGGCGGAGGAACTGGGGCGTGGCAGCGGCGGTTGTCAGCTGCGCGCATTTGATTTGTCATGTGTTGATTGGAGAGAGATGATTAGCCGTGTAGAAATGTAGATATGTAGAATAGGAGGAGGAATATGGGAGAACTATTAGATGAGATTCGCAAGATAGCCTATAAGGTACATGTGTACTTGGGAAATGGGTATCTCGAGAAGGTGTATGAGAACTGCCTTCGGCATAGGTTGGAGAAGGCCGGGCATAAGGTAGAGGCACAGAAGAATCTGAAGGTTTATGATGAGGATGGATACGAGATTGGGGATTACTATGCGGACCTTGTGGTAGATGACAAAGTAATCATTGAGCTTAAGTCCGTTAAGACAATTGCACCGGAACATTACGCTCAGATATTGAACTATCTCAAAATTACGGGCTTTGGAAGTGGACTCTTGATAAACTTCGGTTCGTATAAGTTTGAGGTGAGAACAGTGGTGCCGAAGTTTGATGGTAGTGTAGAAGACTCTTTCTACAATTCTACAACTCTACACGGCTGAAAATTATGAAACTGTCGATAATAGTTCCGAGTTTGGATGGGCGAGTCCCGGAGAGTATTAAGAGACTCGAGGTTGAGGCTCGAGGTGGAGACTCGGCGGTTGAGGTTATTGTCGTGAAGGGCGTGAGCCCCGTAGGGGAAGCGCGGAATGAAGGGCTCAAGCGCGCGAAGGGCGAGTATATTGCGTGGGTAGATAGTGATGATGAAGTGAGCTGGGGGTGGCTTGAGGAAATTTTGAGCCGTGTAGATCGGGAGAACGGGGGAGAGAGAGATGAGGTGGAGAAAGTAGGTGGAGGTGGGAGTGGGAGAGTGGATATCGTCACTTTTGATGTGAGGGTGGAGTGGCAGGACGGGAGCGGGCGGAAGGCGTATTCGATGGTGCATCGCACGGAGAATTTCGCGCGGGACTACTTGCGCGGCAATTTGCCGGGACAACTTTGGTGCAAGGTCTTCAGGTGCGGACTTTTTGAGGGGAAGTCGTTCAAGGGCGGATGCTACGAGGATACTCGGATGATCAACGCGATCATTCGTGAGGCGCGTGAGAGGGGTGAAGAACTTAAAGTCGTCGACATTCCGAAGGATCTGTACGTCTACAAGCGCCGCGCAACGGGATTGAGTCAGCATCGCAAGATGTGGGAGCCGTTTAAGTGCCTTTGTGCGATGACCAAGGAGTGCAGGTCGTTAGATGAATTCGTCGGGCTCCTCAAACTGTGGCTCGATTGGGCGAAGACGCCGGTGCGAAGGATGCTCGGGCGATGAGTGGGAGAAATAGAGTCGTCGATTGGATGCGGTTCGGCGCGAACGTGCTGATCGTCGTTTATCACGCGTACTTGGGGACGCGGATCGGCGAGTGCGCGTGGGCGGTCGGGATGGCGACGCTATGCCTCATTTCGGGGTGGTGCTGCTTCCGGGATTTCGACCGGGAGGCCGAGCTCGGCGCGTGGTGGAGCGGGAAGATCGCGCGGCGCGTGAAGCGGCTCCTCATTCCGTATCTCGTGTGGGGCGCGGCGTTCGTCGGACTTTATTGGGTGATGGCGCGGACGAATGGGGAGGCGGCGCGGCGACTCGGCGAGGCCGGGGTGGATGGCGTGGCGGGTGCAATCAAGGCGGTCTTCAACTTCACGGGGTATGTGCTGTACGGGCCGCTGTGGTTTTTGAGGATGCTGTTCGTGTGCGCGATTCTGGCGGGAGTTTGGGGCGCGGCGTTCAAGCGGCTTAAGGGGGCGCGGGCGCTCGGGGCGGCGATCCTCATCGGCGCGGGCGCGAGTTTCGGGGCGCGCGCGCTCGGAGTCGAGGGGTATGGGACGTGGGCGATTGTGCTGTATGGCGCGGGCGCGTGGTGCGGGGCGGAGAGAGTGGGAGTTGGAGTGGGAGAGATGAGCGGGAGAGATCCGGCTCCGCTAAGCTACGCCGTGACAAGGTGGGTGTTGCCGACGGGGATGTTCGTCTATATTTTGCATTTGGCGGTATTGAGGGTTGCGGGGAATGTCGTCCTCGGAGTCGTCGTGCCGATGGTCGCGTGGCATGTCCTCAATCGGGTGTGGCCGAAGGGACTTAGGTTTTTGGAAGGCAGGTGGTAAATGTACTGCTTGAATAAAGTCGTCGGGTGGGTTATAAGTCCGATGGGGATCCTATTCTTGGGAATGGGATTAGGTGTAGTTTTAAGGTGTAGGTGTAGGAAGATCGGAGCGTGGGTAATTGGCGCGACGCTCTTGGTGGTGTGGTTCTTGTCGACGAATCTCGGCGTTAGGGTGATCGGCTTGCCGCTGGAGGGGGAAGAAGCGCCGGAAGTCGGGACGTTGCAGGTCGGCGGATATGATGCGATCGTATTGCTCGGGGGCGGGATGGGAGTGCATGAGAAGTGTGGAAGAGCGGAGATGTACCAGGGGGCGGATCGAGTTTGGCACGCGGCAAAATTGTGGAAGGCGTACCATGCAGAAGGGGATGGGATGAAAATGACGCTTTCCGGAGGCGATGCTTCAAAGAGTACGATTCCTTTGCTACGCGATTTGGGAGTTGAGGGCGATGTGTTTCTTATGTTCGAGGAAGCGCGCAACACCGAGGAAGAAGCGAAGCTCATTTCTGCCGCGGGGATTAAGCGTGTGTTGCTCGTGACGAGTGCGTGGCACATGCCGAGGGCGAAGATGCTTTTCGAACGCGCGGGGATCGAGGTTGTGGAGGCGCCGTGCGACTACGAGATGCATGCGGTCGGTGAAGTGCCGTTCGGGTTCTGGGATCTGCTGCCGAGTTCGGATGCGCAGATGCGTTGTGCGTATGCGCTTAAGGAGTGGATCGGACGCGTCGGGTATTGGGCCAAGTTCACGATTTTGGGAAAGTAAAATGAAGAAGTTCGAAGTCAACGGGATGGAGGTCGTCGACCGAATGCTCCGGGAGCACGGGGTCATCGGGGCGGACGAGGTGTGGGTGCACGGGATGTGGACGCCGGGGAAGTGGGCGAAGTGTCTGAAGGCGAAGCTGAGGGGGAAGAAACTCGTCAGGATGACGCACGGAAGCTTGAGCCCAATTTATCTCGAGAAGCAGGGGAAGTGGAAGAAATTCTTGGTTAAGCCGTTTGAGAAGTTGCTCTTCAGATTGGCGGATAAAATCGTCTTCACCGGCGAATGGGAGGCGGAGTGGTTTGAGAAATGGATGCCGGGGCAGGAGACGAAGTTCGAGGTCGTCGATTTGAAGCGGTATTTTAGGTTGGAGGGAGGACGGCACAACTGCACTTTGCCTAGTTGTGACCCGTTGCATGTTCTGTACCTCGGTCGGAGGCATCCGCTGAAAGGCGTTGAGTTTCTCGAGCAGGCAATAAAAGAACTGAATTCCGTCGTTCAACCTTCAACCTCCAACCTTCAACCTCGATTTACCCTGCGAATCGTTTCCGATCATACGGGAGAGGCTCTCGAGAAGGATTGGGAGTGGTGCGAGGTGCTGTGCCTGCCGACGCTCTCCGAGAATTTCGGGCTGGTTGTCGCCGAAGCGCTGGAGCGCGGTAAGCGGGTTATCACGACCGACGGCGCGCCCGCGTGGGCGCCGGAGGCTCTCGACCTGAAGGGTCGAGATGCAGGACGGGGAGATAAGCTCGAGCACGGCTCGAGCATCGCAATCGGAGCGGGTGGGCGGCTACTCTATCTCGAAGGGTATCGGGACGGGAGCGAGGAGACGCGGGTTACGCTCCTCAAAAATGCGATTGAGGCGTTTGCCGCGCGGCGCGATTGACTTGGGTGTGGGGGTGTGGTATACTTACAAAAAGTAAAATCGTGAGTTTACGAAAGGATAAAGACAATGGAACTTAAGGGATCGAAGACGGAAGCGAACTTGATGGCGGCGTTTGCGGGTGAGTCGCAGGCGCGCAATAAGTACGACTATTTCGCCTCGAAGGCGAAGAAGGAAGGCTACGAGCAGATCGCGGCCATCTTCCAGGAGACGGCGCTCAACGAGAAGGAGCACGCCAAGATGTGGTTCAAGCTCTTCGCGGGCATCGGCACGACGCAGGAGAATCTCCTGGCGGCTGCGGCGGGTGAGCGCGAGGAGTGGACCGAGATGTACAAGCGAATGGCCGAGGAGGCCGATGCCGAGGGCTTCCACGATATCGCCGAGAAGTTCCGCCAGGTCGCGAAGGTCGAAGCGCACCACGAGGAGCGCTACCGCAAGCTCGCGAAGAACATCGAGACCGGAGAGGTCTGGGTGCGCGTCGGCGAGAACAAGTGGCAGTGCCGTAACTGTGGTGCGATCGTCGAGTGCGCCGAGGCGCCGGAGAAGTGTCCGGTGTGCGACCACCCGAAGGCCTACTTCCAGCTGCAGGCGGACAACTTCTAAGTCCGCGGTCAGTTGTAGGCGGGTTCGAAGTCGTCTTTGGTGACGCCGCAGATCGGGCAAACCCAGTCCGCAGGCAAGTCATCGAAGGCGACTCCGTTATTTTCCGCCGGATCGTAGACATAGCCGCACATGCGGCAGACGTATTTCTTCATCGTTTGGCTCCTTGATTTTGGGGTGAATGATGATGCGTATAGGATAGCGCAAATCGCGGCAAAAGACGATTGCAAGCGCAACGAAAATAAAAGTTAACGAGTTTTAAAGTCGGTTGCATTTACGCTCGTTAGGGACGGGAACTTTTGGCATACTACTCGCGTACCGTATGAAACGGTTAAACGAAAGGAGTATGCAATGAACAAAGAAATTCCCTGCGGCTGCAAGACGATTCGGTCTGTGGCTCATCTCGACATCCAATACGC
>JAKSOZ010000010.1 GCA_024405265.1 Kiritimatiellia bacterium
AATCTAAAGATTACCGAGCGCCTGAAGGATCAGAGTATCGAGCCGTTTTCGCTAGAGAGTACGATTGCCCCCAAATTCGCCGACACGCTGACAAGGCAATAGTAGGACGCTCGCCTCGGCTCGACTTCCGCCCTCATTCACTTATCACTATAGGTAGGGGTTGGTGGATTTCTCGAAGCCGATTGAAGTGAACGCGCCATGCCCCGGAATCACGCGAGTATCATCCGGAAGCGCGGCGAGCTTTTTAAGCGACGCCATCATCGCGCTCATACTTCCGCCCGGGAAATCAGTGCGCCCGATCGAAGAGGCGAAAAGCGTATCACCCGAAAGGAGCAGCTTCTCGTCTTTCAAGTAGTAGCATACTCCCCCCGGAGTATGTCCGGGGGTTTCGATCACTTCGAGAAAATCGAGCTCCCTCGCATCACGAATATTCACGGGCGCCTTGATTTTCGGATACTCGGGCGGCGCGCTATTGAGCGGGTGATTCAAGACGACGAGGTCGTTCGGGTGAACGTAAACGGGAAGCTCGGGATACTCCTTCTGAAGCGTATTGATCGCGCCGACATGATCGAAGTGAGCGTGAGTCAGCAGGATTCCTTTCGGGGACAGTCCCCGCGATCTCACGAGTTCGATCAGCCGCTCGCCCTCGAATCCGGGGTCGACGAAATAGACGGACGCTCCATCGATAAGGAGCGAACAGTTGACCGCGTAATAACCTACTTGAATCGTTTGTACTTCCATCATTTTACCGTCCCGTGGTTTTCATTCATGTTCTCGCCTAAGAGCGCGATCTTCGGATCCGCCGCGGCGAAGTCCTGGATCCAACCGTTTTCGAAACCGAAGTCTTCGGCCGCCTCGACGACTTCTTCGTATTCCTCTTTCAAAACGCCGCGATTAAAAGGCGGAGTCTCAAGCGCCTTGTACGCGGGCGTATACTGGCTCATAATCGAGACCGGCACCTCGTTCGAGAGTTCTGTCGCGAGAAACGCGAGATTCTCTATCGCTTCGTCAGCATGACCGGGGAGAACGAGAATACGAACGATGAGCGATAAGGTTTGAGTGTTGAGCGATCGATTATACGCCCACTTGACCGCCGCGCGCGACGCTTCAACATAATCCTTTACGCCGCTCGCTTTTAGCGCAGTCGAGTTCTTCGAGTAGCGAAGATCGAATAATGCCGTATCGCAGAAATCCGAATATTCCTCCAAGGTCTCGACGCGCTCGTACCCGGACGAGTTCCAAACGAACGGCAATCTTATTCCGAGATCGAAAAGCGGCTTAACCGCTTCACGAATCTGCGGCAGGTACGGCGTCGGCGAAACGAGATTCCAGTTCGAACACTTATCGTCGACGGCGAGCGAGCGAAAGATCTCGCGTAATTCCGCCGCGGATTTATCGACGCCCTTCCCTTGCCAGCTCCAAGGCGAGTTCTGACAATAGAGGCACTTCATCGTACAACGCGAGAAGAAAATACAGCCTGAACCGTGCTCGCCTACCAACGGCGGCTCTTCGCCGAAATGCGGCCCCCAGCGGAAGACTCGCGCTTTATCGCCTGCTCCGCAATAGCCGACTTTCCCCGCCTCGCGATTCGCGCGGCAAAGATGCGGACAGAGGTCACAACTTGAGATCATCGAACTCCTTTCCGTTCAACTTCGCGGAGAGCGAAAGCCGAAGTCTCGCGGCGCCCTTCGCGACCGTCGGATAGCGAATCGCGGGAATGTAGTAGCCGCGCTCCAAGAGCTCTTTCGACTTCGCCATCGCTCTCGCTTCGTCGCCGATTATGATCGGGACGATCGCGGACTGCGCGTTAAAGCGGCGCATGTGTTCGTGAAGACGCTCGACCAACTCCGGATGCTCTTCGAGAATCGTAAGCGCCATATCACTCGCCGCAGCACTTCCGGGATTATAGGCAGTCGAGAAAATGAAGCTTCTCGCCTTATTGCGAAGATAGTCGACCAAGACTTTACTACCCGCGACGTATCCGCCTTCCGAGCCGAGCGCTTTCGATAGCGTGCCGAGCATAACGTCCGGATGAGCCGAGCCGAAGTGTTCGCAGATTCCGCGACCCGTCGCCCCGAGTACGCCCGTCGAGTGAGCTTCATCGATCATCGACATCGCTCCACCTTCACGGCAAACTTCAAGAAAGCGCGGCAAATCAAGTACGTCGCCATCCATCGAAAAGACGGCATCCGAAACCGCGAGCTTACGACGACGAGGGCCGGCCGCCTTTATCTTCGCTTTCAAGTCGTTCATGTCGTTATGTCGATAAACGAAGATGTCGGCTTTCGAGAGTCGGCAACCATCAATGATGCTCGCGTGATTGAGCTCATCGGAAAAGACGGCGTCGCCCGGCTTGACGAGCGCCGAGATCGTCCCCACGTTCGCCATATAGCCGGTCGCGAAAGTAATCGCCGCCTCCGTTCCCTTAAAACGAGCGAGGTGTTCTTCGAGGCGAACATGAGCGCGCTTCGTTCCGGTCAAAAGTCGTGCCGCGCCCGCGCCCGCGCCTTCTTCTTCGATCGCCTTGATCGCCGCAGCTTTCAGCCGAGGATCATTCGCGAGCCCGAGATAATCGTTCGAGCCCAAGTCGACGACGTTCTCGAAGACTTTCGTTTCGCGCCAGAGCCCCGCGTCCTTAATCGCCCTAAGCTCATCCTCGAGCGAAACCGATCCTTCTACTCGTTCCCCTAACCCAACGACATCGGTTACCAGCACCGGTGTCTTTTCAAGGAACTCGATTGTCTTCGCGACTTCTTCTCTAGGCCCGCGATAAAGGAAGATACGCCCACCCGCGCCATCGCCTTTCTCTTTAAGCGAAGTGATTCGTTGATAACCGAGGCGCTTCGAAGCGACGTAGCCGGTCACGTAATCGGGATCGTCGGACATGCAAATCTCGGCGATTATCCCCGGCGCATTCGCGACCTTCGTCGCCAATACGATCGCCTCAAGGTAGTGATCCTTAACACCAACGCCTCGCTCTACACCTACACCTTGACCTTGACTCTCCCTATCCATATACGTCGCACGAATGCCGCGCATTGGGTCAGGCTCGAGACGCTGAAGCGTATCCGCATCGACGAGCATCGCACCGCGCATCGAGTAGGTAGACTTGAATAGTTCAAGAAGCTTGTCGATGTGCTCGACTCCGTCGGACTTAAGAAGATCCGCCGCGATTCGCCAACCTTCTTCCGGACTCTTCGCTTCGTTTGTCGTGACCTTAAGCGCCGAGAGCTTACGCGGAGCATTAACCGCTTCGACTTTAACGTTAATGAAGTCCGGCTTACCCTTCGAGTGATTAAGCGCACGCTCGACCATAGCTTTCGCCACAGTCGAGACTTCGCTTTCTTCCACAATGCGCTCAGCGCCGGAGACGTGCGAGAGCCCTTCCGACGCTCGCATCTTTAGAGAGAAGAGCGACATTTAAGAATTGATGGCGTTGAAGACTTCTTCGGCCTCGGGCATGCGGCCCTTACCGCTCACGCCGCAGGCGAGCTCGCCGATAGTAGGTTCGATGATCTTGATACCGCGAGCTTTCAGCGCGGCGATATTTTCCTGAGTGACCGGGTTCTCCCACATTCCCGTATTCATCACGGGGCAGACGACGATCGGCGCTTTCGTCGCAAGCAAAGTCGCGGAAAGAAGATCGTCGGCGAGTCCATAGCGGATCTTCGCGATGATGTTCGCGGTAGCGGGACAAACGACTACGAGATCAGGCGCTTCCGCGAGCGAGATATGCTCGGGCTTCCAAGACACGGGCGGCGCGAATTGGTCGACGTAAACGGGATTCTTCGAGAGCGTCCGGAAAGTAAGCGGCGTCACGAACTCGGTCGCTGCCTTCGTCATCACTACCTGAACCTCATCGCCCGCCTTAACGAAAAGGCGCACGAGTTCACAAGCTTTATACGCGGCAATCGAGCCGGTGACTCCGAGTAATATCTTCTTCATTTCGTTTCCTCCAATAATGAGACGGCATGCGCGACGATGCCCTTACCGGCGCCGACGTCATCCATCTTTTCGTTCGTCTTACCCTTAACGCTTACGCGCGAAATATCCACCTTCAGAAGTTCGGCAAGGCGCGCTCTGATCGCTTCCACCTTAGGCCGCAACTTCGGTCTTTCGCAAATCACAGTCGCGTCCAAGTTCCCGAGCTTGTAGCCCGCCTCTTCGATTTCCTCGACGACCGCCGCGAGGAGCTTAGCGGAGTCGGCTCCTTTCCACTTCGCGTCCGTGTCGGGAAAGTGAGAGCCGATATCACCTAACGCCGCGGCGCCCAAGAGCGAATCGATTACCGCGTGCAATAAGACGTCCGCGTCGCTGTGACCTTTAAGCCCTATCTCGCCTTCGAAATAAACGCCCCCCAAGAAGAGCTTACGCCCTTCCTGAAAGACATGCGAGTCATATCCGTAACCAATTCTCATCATTCGTACCTCAAGCAATCGATCGGGTTAAGTTTGGAAGCCCTGAACGCGGGATAGAAACCGAAAAACATTCCGACGAACGCGGAGAACGCGAAAGCGCCGATCGCGCTCCCGGTCTCGACGACGATCGGCCAATGATTGACCGCTCCGATAGTTTCAGCGGTAGCGACTCCGAGCGCGACACCGATCGCTCCGCCGACCGTCGAGAGTACCATCGCCTCCAGAATGAACTGCGTCAAGATCATGAACGGCGTCGCGCCGATCGCCATTCTTAAACCGATCTCTTTAATACGCTCCGTAACCGAGACGAGCATGATGTTCATGATGCCGATACCGCCGACTAAAAGCGAGATCGCCGCGACCGCCGCGAGTAGGACTGTCATCAAGCTCGATACGGATCCGATAGTGTTCATGATCTCGGTAGTGTCGCGAGTTTCGAAGTCATCATCCTGATAGTCGGCCAGCTTATGACGCTGACGAAGGAGAAGCGTGATCTCGCGCTTCGCTTCTTCGAGGTCGTCCATATTATGAAGCGAGAGATTCATCATATTGATGTTGTTGAACGCGCTACCCTGAAGAACTCTCAGGACCGTCGTGTACGGAGCCATAACCGTATCGTCTTGATCCTGACCCCAACCGTTCGCGCCCTTCGAAGCCATGACACCGATGATCTTGAAAGGCATATTCTTGATTCGAAGCGTCTGACCGACGGGATCCTCACCCGGGAACATATTAGCTACGATCGTCGTTCCGATCACGCAGACTCGCTGAGCCTGGCGCTCTTCGACTTCATTGAAGAAGCGACCATCCTTCACGTCCCAGTTTCTCACCTCAGGGTAATCGACGCCTACACCGGAGACGCGCGTCGACCAATTCTTGTCCTGACGAACGAGCTGGCCGTTCGCGTTAACCGTCGGCGAAGCAGCCGCGACCAAATGGAAGAGCTCTTCCTTAATCGCCTTCACATCGTCCGCAGTCATCGTCTGACCTCCGCCGAGACCTTGGTGAACTACGCCGGTCTGCTTGCGATCCGGGAAGACCATAACGAGATTATTGCCCATCGACGAAATCTGTTGAACCATCATCGTCGAAGCGCCTTTACCGATCGCAAGGACCGCGATAACCGCCGCGATGCCGACGATAATTCCGAGGCAAGTAAGTAAGCTTCGCGTCTTGTTGCGAAGGATCGCGAGAATCGCCACTTTGAATATCATCGCGAAGCTCATCGGCGCTCGTCCTTCACTAACTTACCGTCTTTCATCACAAGGCGACGCTTCGCATACGCGGCGATGTCGTCTTCATGAGTGACCATAACGATCGTGATGCCCTCGTTCGAAAGCTCGGTAAAAAGCTGCATGATTTCAATCGAGCTCTTCGTGTCGAGGTTGCCGGTCGGTTCATCGGCGAAAAGAACGGGCGGCTCATTCATCAGCGCGCGAGCTATCGCGACGCGCTGCTGCTGTCCGCCCGACATCTGCGCGGGAGTATGCTTTATGCGACCGCCGAGGCCGACGCGCTTCAAAAGTTCGATCGCGCGTTTATGACGCTCCTTGCGCGAAAGGCGTCCCATATAGAGATCGGGAAGTTCGACCTGCTCAAGCGCGGTAGTGCGCGGAAGAAGATTGAAGTTCTGGAAAACGAAGCCGAGTTTCTTATTGCGAATGATCGCGAGCTCCTTACGCGAGCGACGCGCGACTTCTATGCCGTCGAGAAGATACGAACCTTCGCTCGGCGTATCGAGACAGCCGAGGATGTTGAGCATCGTCGACTTACCCGAACCCGACGCACCCATAATCGCGACGAACTCCCCTTCGTCGATCGAAACCGAAACCCCGTCGAGAGCGTGGACCGGTTCCTCGCCCTGCGCGTAGATCTTCTTGAGATCTCGGATTTCGATTAAGTGACTCACTGTTTCGGAGCGGGTGCGGTACCGCGATTCTTGTTATGTTGAGGAGGTTTGGGCATGAAAGGATTGCTCGTCTCTTTCGCGGCTTTCGCCGCGCCGGCCGTCTGATATCCGATCGCGACTTCGCAGCCTTCCAAATCGTCGGCGTTCAAAATCTGCGTGAAGGACGCGTCCGCGACTCCGGCTTCGATCGCTCTCGCTTCGATATCGCCGTCCTTCATAAGCCAAACCTTCTTCCCCTTAAGTTCCGTCACCTTATCGGACGGACGGAAGCGAAACGCCGCGGAAGTTACGGCGAGCGTATCATCGGCGCGGTCGGTTTCGATCGTAATCGTCGTGGTCATGCCGGGGAAAAGCTTCTCGCCGGGATTCGCGGCCTCGACGATAATCGGATAGGTGACGACGTTGTTGGTAGTAGTCGCGGAGATACGGACCTGTTTCACGACACCCTCGAACTTATCGCGATAAGCGTCGGCGGTAAAGGTCACGCGCTGGCCCTCATGAATCGAACCGACATCCGCCTCGGGAACGTTCGCCTCTACCCAAATCGTTTTCAAGTCTTCGGCGATCTTAAGGAGCGGCACCGCGTTCATCGACGAAACTACCGTCTGACCTTCATCGACCGAACGCGTGATCACGACTCCGTCGACCGGCGACTTGATCGTACAATAGCCTAAATCCGCCTCGGCTTTCTGAGAAGAAGCGCGAGCTTGTTCGACCGACGACTCCGCGCTTTTCAAATTCGCTTTCGCCTGCTCGACAGCGGCCTTCGCACGATCGAGAACTTCCGTCGCCGCGTCCAAGTCGGCGGCCGAAGCGAGCGACTTCTCCGCCAGCGTGGACTTTCGCGCGAAAGTCTTCTCAGCCAGAATGAGTTCGGCCTGCGCCGAAGCGAGTGCCGCTTTTCTCACCTCGACATTCGCCTCGGCGACATGGAGCTGAGCGACGGCGCTCTTGTAGTTAGCCTCGTAAACGAGCGGATCGATCAAGGCGACGACTTGACCGTTGGTGACGACCGAGTTGTAGTCGACGAAAAGTTTGATGACGCGGCCATTGACCTGAGCGCCGACTTCGACCTTCTTGATCGGAGTGACGGTACCCGTAGCTTCGACGGTCGAGACGATATCCGTGCGAACGATCTTCGCAGTACGATACTGCGGCTTTTGTTCTTCACGCGCGCAACCGACGACCAGCGCCAGCGCGGCAAAACCGATAAAAACGTTTCTCATTTCGCTTCCTCCTTATTCGAGACGTATTCGGGGAGCATTCCGATAAGTCGAAAAATCTTCGACTCCGCCCTTTGTCCGCGGTAGTACGCCTTGACGCGAGTACCGAGCGCCGTTTCATGATCCACGACCGAGTCGTTGAAGTCGACCTGGCTCAAATCTCCGACGTTATATCTCTCCTCCGCGAGAATCAAATACGCCTGCGCATTGTTGACGCTTTCTTCACTCGTCTCGTAAGCGACGCGCGCGTTATCACGTTCGGCTACCGCGAGCGAGATCGCGAGCGAAAGCTCATGTTCCGTACGATCGACATCAGAAGCGGCGCTCTTCATTGCGACGACCGCGCGGTCAACCGCCGTCGTCTTCCTGAAGCCGCTGAAGAGATTCTGGCTCGCCCCGACTCCCCACTTCCACCACCACAACGGATCGGAGAAGTTAAGCGACGCGTTAAGCGAAAGCGACGGCTTCAAATCGGCGACAGCGTAATCGACTTCATCGCTCGCCGCTCTAAGACGAGCGCGGGCGATTCTGATCGCGGGATAGTTCGCGCAGCCGAGCTCGAACCCTTCCTCCGTCGTCATCGTCGTTTCGTTAAAAGCGCCGACGTAACGGTAGAAGTCGCTTTCGTTTTCATCGACTACATCGGTCCAGCGCGCCTGATCCGCGGCGATTCCGAGCGCCGCCAGAATCTTCGCTCCGCTCGTCTCGACTTGATTCTCCGCCGCGACCACCTTGTCTTTCGCTTCGCTCAAATCAAGCGCCGCTTTAGTGACGTCGAGCTTCAGACTCTCGCCGGCCTCGTATCGTTTCTCGGCTCGCTCCAAGTGAAGCTTCAGCTTTTCTTCCGACGCTTTCGCAACCGCGAGCAAAGTCCTCGCCTCGCGCAAATCGAAATACGCTTCGGTCACTTCTTCGAACACGTCGTACCTCGCCGAAGCGAGCGCCACTTCCGCCGCGATAACGTTCTCGGCCGCCGCTTTCAGTTTCGCGTCGTGACGGCCGAAATCATATACGAGCAAATCGAGCGAAACCGCCGCGCCGAGCTTACCGCGTTCGAGCTTACCATCGAAATCTTTCGCGTGGGCGGGCGCGGAACTCTCGCCATAAGAAGCGCTAAGTCCGACTTTCGGAGCGGTCCAAGGCGTAGACGAAATAAGCGGCGCATCCGCTCGAAGCGCCTTCATCGCGAGGTGAGCATCTTGTACGTTCAAAGCGGCCTTAGTCAAAGTCTCGCGATGGTCCAAAGCATAAGCGACCAACTCTTCCAAGGAAGAGCCTACGAGGTTCACCTTTTCGTCGAGGATCGTCGCCGCCTTGTCTTCCGAACATTTATCGGCGAGAGCTTCCTGAGCTTCTCTCGCCTCTTTGATCGTCGAGCATCCAAGCGCGAACATCGCCGCTAGGGCGAATAAGCTATTCAACTTCATGTTCATATTCTACCAAATAAGAACGCAGGTCGAAAGCGAAATCAACATCTTTTTTCCAGTTCCGCTTCGAAAGCCCCATCCTTGTCCTCGTCGTTCGTTCCGGGAACGATTTCGCCTACGCCGGTCTTCACGAATTCCGGGTGGCGAGCGACGAAAGCATCCGCCTGCAAGACGTTTTCTTCCTGCTCATTCGAGCACGTCGAATAAACGAGAAGTCCGCCCTTCTTCACGAGCGGCGCGGCGAGATCGAGTATCTCGGCTTGAAGCTTGACGAGCGCGGCGAGTTTCTCCTCGCTCCAGTTCCATCTCGCGTCCGCTCGACGTCTTAAAACTCCCGTGTTCGAACAAGGAGCGTCGACGAGTACGCGATCGAACTCTCGTCCTCTAAGCGCTTCGAGCGAATCGACGACTTCGACCTTATCTTCCAGATGAACGCGCTTCAAATTCTCGATGAGCTTACGGCGACGCTTCGGATTAACCTCGCAAGCCGTGACCTTCGCGCCGGCCCAAGCGAGCTGAATCGTCTTACCGCCCGGCGCGGCACAGGCGTCCAAAACCTTCATACCGCTTTCGACTTTCATCGCTTCTACCGCCATATAAGTCGCGGGATTCTGAACGATGAACTCGCCTTCTTCGAAGCCGGGAACTTCCGTCACCTTTTTGCCGCGCTCGAGCTTGACGTAGCGACCAAGCGGATACGCGAGATAGGTCTCGGCAGGTTCGTTATGCCAGAGCGCGAGCTTCTCGGCCGTCTCGGCGCCGAAGCGCTTTACCCAGCGACGATAAAGTTCCGACGGGAAACTCTCGCGTTCTTCGACCGACGCGTTCTTAAGATAGCTTTCGAACTCTTCGCGACGACGAATGAGATTACGAAGAACCCCGTTCACGACTTTCGCGATATTTTTGTTCTCGCACTCCTTCGCCGCTTCAACGGTTTCGTTAACCGCGGCGAAGTCGGGAACATCCTTCATGAAGAGAATCTGCGCCGCGCCGACGTAAAGAAGCGCCTCCAGCTCTCCCTTCGGCCATGTCTTCAAAAGCTTCGAGAGGATCGAGCGAAGCGGGCGATAACGACGAATGACCGTATAAACGAGGTCCTGAATGAACGCGCGATCAATCCCCTTCTCCGGCAATAGATTCGCGGGGAAGTCCTTAGTGATGATCCAGCGAGAGATAATGAACGCGGCTGAGCGACGAGAATTCTTCATAGGTGTATTATACCATACTTGTGTTTTGAAATCGAATGGATAAGGAGAACCAAGAGAATGAGCGCCGAATACCAAAGCGCACAAGTGAAGTAGTTCCAGTTCACGACCTCGACCGTAGCGTAAGGGATCGAAGCGACGATCTTCGAGACGTCGTACATTCCGCCGAGCGCGAGTCCGGCGAGATTATTAAGATGTGAAGCCAGAGCCGTGGAAACGAAGCTGAGCGGTAGCGCGACGGAAAGCGAGGCGATCGCGAGCGACGCGAGAGGAACGACGAAAACGTTGGCGATAAGTCCGCCCGGCGTAAAGCGACCGAAGACATGAGCCATAATCGGAACGCTCGCCGCCCAAATCACGAACGAGAGCATCACCGATGAATACCATATCGATTTGCACTCTCGCTCGAAGCACCTTACCCACACGACGATCATAAGCGTGATCGTAAACGACAGCGCGCTTCCGACTTCCAACAGCTTCTCGGGCGAAACCGAATGAAAGATCCAGAACGCGAGACCCCAGGCGGCGATAAGATTATAACGGCGAAAGAACACCGGCGAAAGCAAAAGTACGCTCGCCATCGCGCCCGCGCGAGTCGCGCTCGAAGTCATCCCGACGAGATATACGTATCCCCACATGATCGGAATCGTCAGCGCAGCCGAGACGCGATGAGAAATACCGACGGCGAGAAGAAGCAACCTGATCACGAGCGCGACCACGCCGACATGAAGCCCCGATACCGCGAAAGCATGTAGCGTACCCGCGTTAACGAAAACGTCTTTATCCTCCTTGGACATCAAAGCTCGCTCGCCGAGCATCATCGAACGCGCGAGCTTGGAGCGACGAGCGTCCCATTCGAGCCCGAGCGTTATTCGGCGAGCGACTTCGGCTTTCACTTTCTCGGCGAACTCAGGCGTTTCTTTTTCGCCTGAGCGATACCGACGACGCTCTTCGAGCGCCCAAGGTTGAAGATCGCGAAGCTCGGGACTAAGCTCTTGAGAGCGAAGCGCGAGCGTGAAGCCGACGAGCGCGATCAAGGCGATTTGAAAAGGAAGCGTTCGATAGGCGAAAGCCAAGAGTAGCGCGAAGAGCGTCACCGTCGCCGCGACCGGCCAAAGCGAAGCGTATGAGCTAAGCGTAAGCGCCGCGAAGATCCCGAGCGCGAGCGCGAGCGAAAAGATCAACCAAGCTCTCTCGACCGAACTCAGCATTCGAAGAAGTTCTTGACTCGCGCGAAAATCTCGTCTCGCTCGGTTACGGTATGAACGCTCGCGGGAATCGACTTACGGAAAATAGCGCCGTAGTTCTTCGTCACGATTCGAGGATCGGTGATGATCACGACTCCGCGATCGGCCTTCGTGCGGATAAGTCGACCGAACCCTTGGCGGAACTTGATGACCGCTTCCGGGAGATAGTAGTCGCGGAAACTCGATCCGCCTTCACGGTCGATCTTTTCCGAACGCGCCTCGACGATCGGGTCTTTCACTTGCGCGAACGGAAGCCGCGCCATCACGACGCAGGATAAAGCTTCGCCGGAGATATCGACCCCTTCCCAAAAACTCTGAGCACCGAAGACGACCGTTCGCTCGTCTTCTTTCAAGCGCCGCGTCATCGCCTCGCGGCTCATTCCTTCGCCTTGAACGTAAAGAGTGATCCCAGCTTCTTCCAATTCGCGCCGAGCGGCGAGCGCAACCGCGTTCATCATTTCGTAACTCGTGAAGAGCACGAGTGCGCGACCGTTCGTGGCCGAGAAGAGTTCACGCATAAGCCCTCCGAGTTCCTCGGCGTACTCGCTCGGAGCGGAAGAAGGATCGGGAAGGCAATCGGGCGCGAGCACCAGCGCCTGTCGGAAATAATCGAAAGGACTCGTAGCGACGAGCGACTGAAAGCGCTCGTTAAGTCCGAGTCTTCGGACGGCATACTTGAAATCATTGCCGACTCTTAGCGTAGCCGAGGAAAGGATGACCGAGTCCTTCGTCTCGTAGAACATCGCTTTCATATCTTCAGCGACCGAGAGCGGCGCGCCGACGAGCTTCAGATACGAGTGGCGACGCTCTAAGCGAACGCGCTCGATCCAGAACGCATGAGTCTCCTTCTCCGCCGTTAAAGTGAACGCGGCGGAATTCGCGAAGGCGACGAGCATGTCGGCGATGCTGCCGAGCTGATAAGCGGCGTCTTCGCTTTCTTCGTTATCACGTAACTCATGCAGGAACGCGACGAGACGAGTGATCTCCGCGTCGAGGCGGGACTCGACCCTGAACATGAGCTCCTTATCCCACGGCGGCGTCTTGTATCTCAGGGCGTCCGTGCGCGGCGGAAGGGAAGGCGCGATTATCTCGAAGATCTCGGCGGGCGCGCTGACGAGCGCGGCGAAAGTCTGCGTCTTGAATTTGAAGCGACGTTTAAGGCGATTCAAGATTCGCGTAAGCTCGACCATCGAAAACTCGGCGCTCAAATACTCCGTCGCGATAGCTTCGAGGTTATGCGCTTCGTCGAAAACGATTCGTCCGTACGCGGGGAGGATTCCACCCGCCGAAGTCGCCTCGGCGAGAACGAGCGCGTGATTGACGACGACGAGGTGAGCGGCCGCGGCTTTCTTACGCGCCTTGTAAACGAAACAGCGCGAGTAGAAAGGACAGTGGCGCCCGCTACACTCTTCGCCCGGACACGTGATCAGCGCACGAGGAAGCCCCTCGTAATTATCAAGATCGCCGTCCTTCGTCGTCTGAAGAAATTCGATAAGTCCCGGCATCGCATCTTGCTCTTCCTTCGACATCGTCCAATAACCGGAAGCGAAGAACTCGCCGAGCGCACGCAGGCAGAGATAATTGCCGCGACCTTTTAGCAGCGCGACTTTGAAAGACGAGCGAGCATCATCACTCAGAGTCTTCAGCGCCCTCGGGATGTCGGAGGAGATAAGCTGCGACTGAAGGTTACGCGTCGCGGTCGAAACGATAACCGGAGTATCGTTAACCGCCGCCCACTGAATGGATGGGATAAGATAAGCGAGCGACTTACCGACTCCCGTTCCCGCCTCGACCATCAAATGCTCGCGAGAGTTGTAAGCGCGCGCAATCGCCGCGGTCATGTCGATCTGGCCGGGGCGCTCTTCGTAGCCGTCCATCGATCCGAGCGTCCCGCCCTTCTTCAGATGAGTCGCGACGAGCTCAGGATCGATCGGCGCGCAATCTTCATGAGTCGGGAGAGCGCGCTTGACGGCCGGCTCTCGCGACTCGGCGATAAAGTCGGCCCAAGCGGGATTATCGATGAACTCAGCCGGCGTCAAGGCAGGAACTTAAGCGGCTTGCCGTCGTAGCGCGGGATGATATGGAAATGAATATGCTTAACGGTCTGTCCCGAGGCTTCGCCGTTGTTCTGAAGAATATTGAAGCCGTCCGCGTTATACTTCGTCTTCACTTCCGCCGCGATCTTCTTCACTTTCAAAACGAGCGCCTTAAGAACTTCGTCATCGGTATCGAGGAGACCTTCGGAGTGTACTTTCGGGATCACCAGCGTATGACCTTCGGAGGCGGGGTTGATGTCGAGAAACGCAAGCACCTCGTCGTCCTCATAGACTTTCGTGGAAGGAATCTCACCCGCGGCAATCGCGCAAAAAAGGCAGTTGTTCTTCATAAGGCAATATAAACCAAAATCGGACGATCGGTTTTAAGACGCAGCTTCTCGGCGTTCGTCCGATTCAAAGTAGCCGAGTAGAGCGTAGTGAATTTATGATTATCGAGCGGCCACGCAAGCCCCTCGGAAGTAACGCGGGTATCGGGATCGGTCGCGAAGATCGAAACCGGCTGACCTAAGCGGCAGTCAAGCTCAAGCTCATCGTCGACCGGAAAGAAAGTCCCGTAATCGCTGATCAGCTTCACTTTCTTATCAAGCGCGAGAAAGACGTTCGCTATCGCGTGGTCTTCACGTTTACCCGAAGCGCCGAGAACGACAATATCCTCCCAACCTTTCGAGCGGCAGAAGTCGATCGCCTTCGCGAGGTCGTTCGTATCTTGATCGGGAATACGAAAGACATTCGAGAAGGTCGAAAGGGTCGAGGCGTCGATGCTGTCGAGATCGCCGACCACAACGTCCGGCTCACGCGCGAAATCATTCAAGTAATTCTTCGCCGCGCCGTCACATGCGACGACTCGAGTCGCGGACTCCAAGAGCGTATAAGCCTTCGACGTCTTCTTAGGATAGTCGCCCGCCGCGAGAATAACGGTCATCGAACGACCTCCTCGTACGCGCTCAGCGTCTTGGATAGCATCACGCTCTCGTTAAAGCGTTCACGCGCCGAAGCGCTGACCGTAGAATAGTCGAGGGTAAGCGCTCTCTCGATCGCCGCGACGAAGTCGCCGTCTTTAACGAGCACGCCGTCGATTCCGTCGCGCACGATATCAAGAGCTCCGCCGAACGCTTTCGCGACGACTCCCTTACCCATCGCGAGCGCCTCAGCCATCGAGAGTCCGAAGGCTTCTGGTTTACGAACGTTCGAGGACACGACGATATCGGCGAGCGAAAGACATTCGGGAACGCGCGACTGAGCGCCGGCGAAAATCACCTCTCCGGGAGCGGTCAGTTCGCAGGCGAGCGTTTTCAAGGAGGCGAGATATTCTTCTTTATCCTTATCGGCGCCGCCGACGATCACGAGCTTCTTCGAAGCGCGATCTTTCAGTTTCGAGAAAGCGCGAATAAGCTCGTCGAAACTCTTAAGCTGAGTGATGCGCCCGACGGCCATGATAACTCGCTTGCCCTCCGTCCCCCACTCGCGACGCTTCTCGGCGACGAACGCTTCGTCGAGCGCGGCGGGGTTGAAGCGCTCGAAATCGATCGCGAGCGGAATCACGCGCAGCTTCTCTTCGGGAACGGGATAGTTCGCTTTAAGGTAGTCGGCGATGAACCGGGACGGCATGATCGTAAGCTCACCCTTCGTCATCACCTCGCTATAACGAGAAACGGAATTAGCGCCATGAGCGTAAGTGATGAAGTGAAGGCGAAGCGAGCGATTCGCCCAAACGAAAAGCCACGCGGGGACGCGCGAGTGAACGCAAACGAGATCGGGCTTCTCCGATTTCAATAGGCGGCGAAGCTTATAAGCGCGAGCGAAGTAACTCAGCGGATTTGTGGACGTCGGGTCTTTCGGGATATGACGCGAGCCTTCTTGCTCGAGCGTCGCAACGAGCTTACCTCCGCGCGAGACGACGACGTTCTCGTGACCGGCGCGAGTCAGAAGTCTCGAGAGCGACAAGACGACGCTTTCGACGCCGCCTTGTTCCATCGCCGGTACGAGATGTACGACTTTCACTTTTCTCAGTGCTGATTGTAGGTCATATCGACTTCAGCGAAATCGCGCGAGGCGAAGAAGCCGGCGATCGCGGTATCGTAAGAAGCGGTATGCGCGAACGACTTCTTCATGAGATTGAAGCGCGTTTCCAAGGAGAGCGTGCCGCCGTTCTTGGCGAGCTCATCGGTAAGCGCCGCGTAATCGGCGGGGTCGGTAACCGAAGCGACGCGGAGATAGTTCTTCGCCGAGGCGCGAACCATGCAGGGGCCGCCGATATCGATATTCGTACGGGCCATCTCGGGAGTGACGCCTTCCTTCGCGATCGTTTCCTTGAAAGGATAGAGATTGACGACGACCATATCGAGAGCTTCGGCGCTGAGGCGCTTGATATCGGCCTGATGAGCGTCGTTGTATTTCTCGGAAAGGATGCCGAGGTAGATCTTGAAGTCAAGCGTCTTGACGAGGCCGCCCTGCATCTCGGGCTGACCCGTGTAGTCGGAAACCGCAACGAGCGTACCCTCGGCCTTATCGCCCAAAATCTCTTTCACCTTCGTATAAGTTCCGCCGGTCGAATAAATCTTGACTCCGGGGCAGGCGGCGACGAGCGCGGGGACGAAAGTCTCGAGGCCGGTCTTATCGCTGACGCTCATGAGGACATGCTTGACGGCGACGCGGTTGTCGATTTCGGTAACGATATTAAGCGACATGGTTCTTTTCCTTTCTACAAATCGTAATAGCGGTATTATACCATATTTCCCTCGGTTAGATGAACATGGTCTCGACATCGAGCGCGGCAGTTTCGCGCATCAGCGCCTTCACTCCATAAGTCTCGGACTCGTAATGGCCGAGCGTCGTAAGCTTAATGCCGACGTTCTCCGCCGCGATCACTTCCGCCCAGTTGGCCTCGCCCGTGATGAACTCCTCACACTTAAGGAATTTCGCCGCAGGGGCGAACTCGCCGGCGCCGCCCGAGCATACGCCGACCTTTCGTCCGTCGGGAGTATAGCCGGTAAGCCCGATCACGTTTCCATGATATGAGAACGCGGGCTTGATCTTCTTAAGCTTCATTTCGCGAGCTAGTTCCCAGTTATTGCCGCAGAGCTTATTCGCGTCGAGCGGGAGATGCGAAGCGTAAATCGCGAGATCGGCATTGATCGCCGTCTTCACGATCTCGTACATCGCGCCGTCGATTCGCTTGATCCCGCCGCCCCAAGAAAGCCCATGGTGGACGACGAGGAGATCGGCGCCAGCCTTCGCCGCGGCCTTGACCGTCTTCAGACTCGCGTCGACCGCGAAAGCGATACGCTTCACCTCTTCCTTCGAACGCGCGACCTGAATCCCGTTATTGGAAACATCATCGAACTCCGACGGCTTCAAAATATCGTCGAAGAACTTCACGACTTCATTCAATTTAACACTCATCGTTCACTCCAATGTAAGCACAGCCTTGAAGAACTTAGCGCCCTCAAGATTCTCGCTCCACTCTCCGTCGAGCGCACTAGCGCCGAGGATCGTGAGCTTACCGTTAAACTCAACGCCGTTGATCGTCGTCAACGTTTCGCCGCGCATGAGCGCCGCCAGGTCCTCGGACGTGAACTTGAAGGCCGCATTCTTTTCAGCAAGCTTGTCGAGATCGCAGTTAAAAAGATAGGCATCGCGCACGTCGACTCCACTTGTAATCGTCGCAACGATCGCATTCGCCTTCTCGCCGATATTCGCCATGCCACTCTCTGAATAGGCCGCGCAGTTGTCAATTGTGACCGTAGAGCCGGTGCCGACACTCGCCGAAGCGATGAGCGAGCCGACAAGCTTCTCGGTTACGGCGATATCCGATTCCGCCGTGTTGCGCGCGAGCGAGTGTACAGTACCTTCGATTATCGCCTTCGAATTCGTAATCAAGGCCTTGTTGCCTAGCGAAACGAAGACATCAGCAATGAGCGCGGAAGTTCTGACCGGACCTTGAACTTCCGCTCCGGCGTGAACCACAACCGTAACGTTATCCACGCTCGCTCCCCAGCGCGCCCGAGCGGCAAGCACGGCGGCGCAATGGTCGTTGAGCGGTGTCGTCAAAGTATTCTCGCCCGTCGTACACGCGGTATCATTCCATCTTGAAGCGCGGGAAACAACGCGTCCATAAAGATCGATGGTAAGGTTCTTCACCGTACCGTTAAGCGTGCGGATGAGGGCGGGATTATCGTCGTAGCAAAGCCAAGTATCACGCGGGATAATGAGCTTATGTCCGTTACCGTCAAGCGTACCCTGCCAAGATTCGATCGGCAAGGGATCGTGCTCGAGTGTAATATCCGCAGCAAACTTCGCCTTGACCTTCGAATTATCGCGAAGCCAGAACCAATCGGACTCGGTCTTAAGGAGATACCACCCTTCCTGATCTTGTTCGGGCGTCGGCCACGTCTTCGACGTGATCGGCCAGCAGCTCTTCGCCTGATGGCGCGCAAGCGACATGAGATCGTCACCGTTCCACGCGACATCCGTATAATAACCCCAACTCATCACTCCGCCGTAATCATTCGCGCGGCACCAATTGCATTTCGCGTGATACGAACTCGGTCCCTCGTAAGTCTCTTTGGTCGTACCGTCTCTCAGCACGTAATCGGCGTCCCACCAACGAATCTTATCATCGCCATACTGCTTCTTGATCCAATTGACGACGCCGCTCCATCCCGGATTGCCGTTCTCATACGCGTACATCGCCTGACCGACTACGATGCGACGATTGGGAACGCCACGGTTCGTGCAGACGGCAATACCTGTTTTCATAACACCGGGCGACGCGTTCATCGGCTTTCCGCCATAGGCCATCGAGTCGATGTAATCAGGAACATGAAATACGCCATATTGGGCTTCATTCGGCATCAGATAACCTAAATTCGTGCAGATCGACAACACCCAACCTTCTTCGAAGAAGATCGGCGAGAGATCACGCAAGAGCTTACCGTAGGAAATCCATTCGCTTGCGCTTTCGGGATACTCCCAGTCAACGTCGAGACCGTCAACGCCGGTAGTCTTCATAATCGAAACGATAGATTCGACCAACTGAGCACGCTTCGCATCATCAGCAATGTCGTTCATCGAGGCGCCCTTGGTAAAGCCGAGTCGCACCATCGCGTCGGGGTGATAGGTGTCGCGGAGCGATTTGATGTAAGCGACCTTCTCAGACTCACCCGCCGGCCACGTCGCATACAAGGATCCGTCCGTGCGATGTCCGAGATACATATTGTTGATGAGGATGAGGTCCGTCAAATTCTTGACTCGCTCGGACGTCGCGTCCCCTAGCGGCGCACAACTTGTCGCGCTGACACGATCGGAACGGAAATAGGCACCGATCTGATAGTAATGAGGGAAAGCACGATGAGGCGACTGCGCCGTACCGTTTTTGACGATGTACTCCGAAGTGCCGAGGACAATTCGGTCGTTCTCAATCGAAACCTTAATCTCAGCCGCGGTCGAAATATTCGGATTAACCTTGGCGGTTATCCAAAGATAATCGGAATCGGCTCTGGTACCGACATGAGGATAGATATGCTCTGTAGCCGTAAAGCTGACGCGCAATAGAGCCGCAGACTTTTCGACGGTTACCGCGTCGGCGATCTTCTTGGCCTTGGCTTCATAGAAGGCATAGGGCAAAGGATCAAACGGCTGCCTCCACATCGCAAGCTCGCTCAGATCCTCGCTCGTACAATGATTGAATTCGAGCGCGACCGTGATCGTCGACGGAGCGCCGCCGAAATTGTCATCGAATCGAATACCGATCAGCGACTCCTTTTCAAGCCCACGCGTGAGACGCGGGTGAGCGCGAACGACCGTAGCCGTCCCGACCGCTTCAGCGACAAAACTCCCGAGCGAACAGATCGCCGCCAACACGTAAATCGATATCCGCTTTCTCATTTCACTTCCTCCATTTCCGCCGCTTCCCACGCCATCGCATCAACATCCGTCGGCGTCATCCCGTGATAATTGATCTCCGCCGCACCTTCTCGCGCTAGCGCCTGGCAAAGACGATTCATCGCCGTCGCATCATCGCGCGTCATCGGCTTCTCGTTAGTTTGATAAGGCCAAGCCGCTGGCGCCAGCATCAGAAGTCGTCCCTCCGAGCAAGCATCGAAGAGACGTCCGGACGGCTTTTGAAGCTCGGCAAATCCTTTATTCGCCATCGTTACGAGCGCGAGTTTCGCTTCATGAGCGAGTCTCGCGATTTCGCGCTCTCCATCGCTCACGCAAGGCGAGAGCAACACCGCGCCGTGCTCCGCCGCAGCGAAGGCTTCGGCGCGCCGTTCATCAAACTCCTTCGTCGCGAAGTCGACAAGCGGCACACCCGCCGCGTCGCGAGCGATCTTCAGACCGCCTCCCGTCTTCGCTTGCCGTTGGTAGCGAAAGAAGCGCCGCGAAACCTGAACCTGATAAAGCGGACGCTCAAGTAAAAAGCGATTTCCTATAGTCGTGAACCAACCTCGGCAGACTCGGCTCTCGGACCACACGAGCGGTAGCGCCACACGATTCGCAACCGTAAAGAGATCGGGCGCAAGACGTTTAAGCGCCAACCGACGCGGGTTATCGGCGAGGTAGTTGATCATCTTCTTTAGCTGCCCTTCACCGAAGAGAATCGAATCCTGAAACCCCTCGGCGAAAACCCCGCCGGTCGTTAAACGTCTCGTACTCGGCGACAAGCTCTCGTGTCCCGTACTCGGCGCTAAACTCTCGCGTACCGTGCTCGGCGACAATGTCGTCGAGTTCAAGACGCCTAGCGCTCGCGCCGCCTTATTACACCCGGTCTTAAACCCCTTTATAACCTGGCCGAGATGAACCGACAGCGGCTCTTTTACCCAAAGGATCCCGTGAAAATGATCGGGCATTACCTGCTTGCCGATAATCTTAATCCCCGAATAATAGCGAGGTATCGACTCCCAACAATCGGCGACCGCGATACCGAGCGGAGATAGCTCTATCGTCGCGTCGCTTTGGTCTGATCGCGCGCCGAACTTAAGCGAGCCGAAAGGCGACGCGGCGCGATCAGCCGCGACGATCGTAATCTGATAAATTGCGGGCGCGCGGTAATCCCAATCGATCAACCGCCGCGTCATTCTATGAATCGTCTCGCGCCGCACTTCGCCCATTAATCGATATTATCAAAACGAGACGTCGACCTTGTAGAAGCGCGAAGTGGTGTCGCTCGGCTTGGCCTCGAGCGTCAGGGGCTTGGACGACTCGGCCTTCGTCGACGCGTCAGCTTCCCACGCCTCCGCGTCGAGCGTCGCCGCCGACTTGAGCGCGTAGGTGAGACCCGCGATCGGCGCGGCGATCGTCACCGTCGTGGTCTCGCCGAGCGTCAACGCGACGATCGTCGGCTGCGCATTCTCAGTCACCGCAAGGTCCTGAACGACACCATCGGAATCGATCGTATACGAAAGATACCCGTTCTTCTTCAATATCGACGGCGAGGAGGTTGGAAGGATGACGACGCTCTCATTCGCAACGGTGCCGTAGAATTCGGACGCGTCGAGAACCGTATAGGTCATCTTCGTGTACTTACTGGTAATCGTACCCGTTCCCTTCAAACACGACAACGTGTTCTGACCGCCGAAATATCCATTCGCAAAGTCGAACTCGCCGGTAATGATAATCGGTCTTTCGATTACGGCATCCTTCGCGCAAAAGCCCTTACAATTCCAAAGCTCGACCTGACTTCCCGCGTTGCCATAGTTCGAAGGATCGAAATTCCACAAATCATCACTACTAACATTCCCCTCCAATCCCTTCAACACAAACGTACCGGTCCAAGAATCCTTCGTCAGCGAATCCTTGAGAACATCACTCGGCGCGGCGGTCGTGATGACGCGTCCGGAACCGATGACGGGTTGCGGCATCGCGAACGTGAGCGTCAGCTCGCCATCCTTCGTGACTTCAATCGTATCGCCCGTATGGAAGTCACTCGGCAACGCATCCCAAATCTGCGCGTCTTCGATGACATAGCGCCGCCAAGCAACAGCGGACTTGATCGTGTAGGTATAGTTCTCTCCATCCTTCGCAGAAATGGACGCAACATCAATAAACGAACCATACCCTTCATAAGTGTCGGAACGCTTATACCCCTGACCGTACTGATAAGCCTTAATCGTAGCCCCGTCTTCGATCAACTTGAGATTGACGAACTTAACTCCAGTGAAAGTATTATCACTGTCTTTAGCCTGAAGCTGGACATTGACTTCATTCCCGGACTTCTCTCCAAACACGGCCTTATCGGCGGAGATATTGGAGTTGCCACCCTTAATCCACGCGCCGCCAATCTCGCCGACGAGCGTATAGCGATCGCTCATCAGATCATCAAGCGTAATGCCGGTGAAGAGTACCACCGGAGAAGCGGAATCATGCGAAATCCCCGATTCGCTTTCCCAATGACGTGAGACAATAGCTGGCGGTTCAACAACCTCCTCGGCGACATACGTTGTCGTCGTACCTTCGGTTGTCGTCTTGAGCTTGTAGCCTTCCGGAACAACGATGTCATTTGAGATCGTGCCGGTGGATGTGATCGTCACGCCGACAGGAAGCGAGATCGTCGCCGTTCCCGAGATATTACCGCAGTTTACCAGCGGCGCATCATTCGCGTCAATCGTCACAAGCCCTTTACCATCCAAAACAACTCCGTCTGCAAACTTGATCGGATTGGTCAGTTTCTGCCCGCCATTTCCCCAACCGCAAAACGTAACGCTTGAGCCGTCATCGACAGTTACCTTAAAGCCCGTTCGTAGATTCCACTTCTGAGAACTCTCTCCGCCGATAATAAGCGACGTGTTGTCAGATACATGAATATTTTTCGTCGTAACAGCCGATTCGATATAAAGCGGAACCGTCGGACAATTTGCGCCTTGCGCGAAAATAATCTCGCAATTCCCTTCGGGTGTTACATTCGGCTCGCTGTCTTTATCCAAGCTCATCTTAGTAGAGCCAGTCCAAGTCCAATTCAGCTCATCATTCCTCATGACCGGCTGAGCAGTATAGTAATACTTCGTCACATACTTGGAACCGTCGACCGTCTTATCCTCGCTCAATGTCGTCGTTTCGGCACCGCAAGCGATCTTCGCGCCGGACTTGAGAGTCGCCGTACCGGACGAGAGCAAATCGTCGAGCGTCTTCCCCTCGGGAATTACGAGCGTCGCGCCGCTTTCGACGGTCAGCGTTGAAATCTTTGAGAGCGGAAGTTCCTTGAGCGTCAGCTTCGCCTTATTCGGCACCGTGACCGTTCCACCGAGGCCATCACGAGCATCAACTTCATACGAAAGGTAATTCGCGTTCGATAAGGCCTTGGTCGGAGTGAAGAGTCCGCCCTTTTCCACGCGGATCTTCGCCGGCGCATCGGCCGTCACGCTCATCGGCGTAATCGTGGCATTGAGCGACTCGCCGCGATCATTGCCGTCGTGATACCACGGATTTGCGCCGATAATCAATTCGGAATTCTTGGCAAGATAAACGACGCCATCCGTCGCCGAACCGAACGCATTCCACGTCGCAAGGCGCACATTACCATTGCGCGGCACAGAAAGGTTGTTCTTGATCTTCGAGAACGCACCTTCTTTTGCACTACGGATCGTGATATCATCCGCCGACGAGATCGTGAGCTGCCCCATCGTCGAGCCATCGAGCTCGACATTATCAAAGTCAATCGTCTGGTGCGACCCGCTAATCTTCATGCTCGCAACATTCTTAACTCCCGCGACATAGAACGGATCGTCGCCGGCGAGAGTCAGCGCACCCTTCTCACCCGTAAAGACTACACCCTCTCCGCCGATGCCGCCTTCACCCGTGCAAATCGTGAGCGAGGACCCGCTCGTCGTAAGACCGTTCATCACCTTCAAGGGCACCGACGGCGTATTGATGACCTTATCGCCCTCGATCTGCATCGAGACAACAACATCCTTCTTATTCTCGATTCCCTTATAGGTAATACCGTCGGCATACGAGAGATTCTCTGTAACCGCCGGAAGCTTGACGAGCGGATCGCCGAGGAGCATTTCTTCCGCGAGCATCCACGTATCGAGAGCGGAGTTATTGAACCTGTAGTTCGTCACGAAATCGGTCACGTTATATTTCCAAGCCTCGCCGACGTTCATATTCTCCTGAACGAAACCGACGAGGTAGTTGTTTGCATAGCGCCACGAATCGTTCGGCTGAAAGCCTTTGAAGAAGTTATTCATATCGCCAATACCGAAATCGGTATTGTTGATCGTTGTAAGCGAACCTCCGAACGGAGACATCACGCAGCCGATCGCGTAGTTCATCAGATAAACTCCGTTCGCGTCGAACTCGATCTTGCCCGTCGAGCAAGGACCCGCGCAGTCGTCAAAGAGTGTGAGACCACACCCTTTGTTGATATAGTCATCCATACCGAAACCATGTCCGCCGCCGCGATTACCGTGCGCATAATAAAAGCGGAGCGCATAATTCTCGCCTGTCCAAGAGGATCTGGCTTCCTCGCGTGTCTTGTGCTTACTGCTGAATGTCTCTTCGTAAAATCCATTCACCGCATCGACCGGACGCGCCTGAGCAATCTGATCTCGAACATGTCGCCGAGACACTCCTTCAGCTAGGACAAACCTGTCATTTGCGCGGGCAGGATCAAACATGTTATAGCCGCCATCGTAAAAGGCTGTCTCCTTGCGTTCGACATAGGCATCACAGTCCCCACCGAGTTCCTGCACCGTTATCTCGCGGCCCGTACCATTGCCCTGATTCTCAATATCAATGACGAAGGCATAAAAACCATACCGATTCATTCCATCGAAGTCTGCGGCAAGCCCCTTCTGAAGCTTCGCGACATAAGCAGCCAGAAGTTCGCGCTGCGTGAAGGGCGTACCGTCCTCATGCTTCCACTCGGCGTACGTCACGAGCGGGATGCGCGTGACAATGACATTTGCCGTCATGGCAGAGTCAGCAAACTCAGTTGATTCGAGGTATTGTCCATCACCATCCGAATCCCATGCATAGGTATTTTGCGAATCAAAACATGCGTAGTACATATCGGAAGGCGAAATGTAGATTTCGCCTCTATTGTTCTTATATGTATTTATGTGTATGCCCGGCACGGTGTTTGACAAGCCCAGCGATTCTCCGGTCGTAAGCTTCATCACCTTACCGGCGGCGAGATCATCGATATCCACCCACGGACCGCCGAGAATGAAGTACTGCACTTCGCTCGCCTTGGATTCGATGAACTTATGAATTGACTCCGCAGGATTGCGCGGCTTGCCACCAGTGTTCTCGGCGGCATAGGGATGAGCCTCGTAGATCGTCTCCGTCGAGACGACCTCGTATTCACCGCCCGTGATCGCGGGGACTTTCGCCGCGTACTCGGTCTCCCACGCCTCGACGAGGTCGTTCGGCGAAATGATGATGACCTTGGGAGAATCAGTAGTATCCGCGAAACCAACTAAGGTCGCGACAAGGGAAAGCGCGAGAAGATATTTTTTCATGATACCTATAGTATACCAAAAAAACGCGAAGGATGTATCGGAAATTTTAGTTTTAGGGTATAACCCTCTTCAAAAACCAAGTATTTCTCTAACTCGTGAGAGGGTATACCCCTCTCTTGTCTAAGGGTATACCCCTCTCGCTCTTTAGGGTATACCCCTCTCGCACGAGAGGGTACTACCCTCTCACGTCTAAGGGGTATACCCTCTGACGAGTTGGGCAGAGGATAAGACAGCTCAGGCCAAAAGGCTCGAAAAAGCTTACTTCTTAACGATAAGCGCCATAAAAACGAAGTCCTCGGCGCCTTTCGAGTTATCAACACCGTGGCCCGAGCCGTCGGGCGTCCAAGTCGAGTCGCCCGGCTTGATAACGCGGCAAGTTCCGTTATCGTTATAGACGGCCTCGCCGGAAAGAACGAAATAGCTTTCGCCTTCGCCATGGTGCTCATGATAGCCGAGTTCCGAACCCGCGGGGATCGTCACCTTCGCGTAAAGTCCGCACTTATCGCCGAGTTCTTCTTCAAGAATAAGTTCGAGTTTAAGATCCTTGCCACCGCAAGCGCTGGGCTTGTAAATCGTATTCATTTCCAACTCCTTCTTTTTGTTTTGTATTTATTATATCATATTCTCTTAAATTCACCCAAACTTTCGCGGCAGTCGATAAGTGCCGCTTCCAAATCCTTCAAGTCAGGGATCGACGAGATCGAAAGCCGAAGAAACGACTTCGCCTTCCCGGAACGCGCCGCGAAACGATCGGAATGGCAAAGACGAAGACCTCGCTCCGATAGCGCCCTTTCAATCTCCGGCCCACGTCCGCTCGTCCCTTCGAACGGGACGACCCGCGAAAAACCGAAGCCCTTATTATCGGGGAAGATCTTATCGAAGAGCTTGTTCGCCGCCTTGAGTTTAGCGAGCTTCTCTTTTAAGATCCTTTCCGCTCCGCCCGATAAAATCAACTCCGCCATAATCTCCGCATCGAGCGTACTCGCCTTGATCGCGAGGTGATGGAAAGCCGAGGTAAGTCTCGCCGCGCTCCATTTCGGAAACGCGACGAACGCGATGCGCAGCCCCGAAGCGATAAAGCGCGCGGCAGGTGAAAGATGAATCGTTCGCTCGGGCACGATCGTGAAGAAAGATTTCTCCTTGAGCTCGTCTCTGAAAACGGCGCTACTATCCTCGACCACGAGCAGCTCGTTTCGTTTCACGATTTCGGCTATGGCCTCGCGTCTCGAAGTCGGCATCGTGATCAACGTCGGATTCGCCTTGTTGGGCATCAGATAGATCCCTTTCAAGCGCTCCTTCTCGCAGGCCGCTTTAAGCTCACTCGGTAACATCCCGTTTTTATCGCCTTCGATCGGAACGAGTTTCAAATGGGCGAGGTGCGAAAGCTTGATGAAGTTCGAGTACGTGTATTCATCGACGGCGAGCTTATCGCCCGGCTTGAAGAGCGAAAGAAGGATAACCGAAAGCGCGCTCTGAGTTCCCGGGAAGATCACGACTTGGTCGGCGCTGACGGAAACGCCTTCTCGTTTAAGCCACTTGAGCGCAGCCTCCTTCGCCCTCGGCCTACCCTCGCGCTCGGCATAGCTGAAGAGTCTCGTCGCGTCGCCTCGACTTAAAACGCTCTTCGTAGCTTCGATGATCTCGTTTACTCCGACTTCCGGGAACGCTTCGACGACGCCGAGTTCAACTACGTTACCCTTTCTCGTCTCAGGCTCGGAAGCGACGAAAGTGCCGCGCCCGACGACGCCGTAAATAAGCCCCTTCTCGCGGCAGATATCATAAGCTCTCGTTACGGTCGTGAAGTTGATGTCGAGATAATCGGCGAGTTCACGCTGAGGCGGAAGCGCGGTTCCGCTTTTAAGCTTCCCCGATAAAATATCCTCCTCGAGTTTAGAAGCGAGTTCAAGGTACTTCGGGATCTTCGCGTCGGATTTAAGACGCGGCTTCCACGTTAGCGGATAGTTCTCGAATGAGTTGACGCTCATTATTATATTCCATACAATTCCGTGATTGTATGTATTATATCACAAATGTTAGAATAGCGCCAAACGAAAGGAACAGGAAGAATGAAACCGAACCAAGCCGAACTCAATCGTAACCTCGCTCAAATGCTTAAGGGCGGAGTCATCATGGACGTAACCACTCCCGAACAGGCGAAGATCGCCGAAGCCGCCGGTGCCTGCGCGGTAATGGCGCTCGAGAGAATCCCCGCCGATATCCGCGCGGCGGGTGGAGTCAGCCGCATGAGCGACCCTGCGATGATCAAAGGGATTCAAGAAGCGGTTTCGATTCCCGTTATGGCGAAGTGCCGAATCGGGCATATCGCCGAGGCGCGAATCTTGGAAGCGATTGAAATCGACTATATCGACGAGAGCGAAGTCCTCTCGCCCGCCGACGATCTTCATCATATCGACAAGACCAAGTTCGCGGTTCCTTTCGTCTGCGGAGCGCGAGATCTCGGAGAAGCGCTTCGTCGAATCGCCGAGGGCGCGACGATGATTCGCACTAAGGGCGAACCCGGCACGGGCGACGTCGTTCAGGCTGTCCGTCACATGCGTAAAATGCAATCCGAAATTCGCCGCGTTACCTCGCTTCGTGAAGACGAACTTTACGAAGTCGCGAAGGAGCTCCAAGTCCCCGTTGAACTTTTGAAGGAGGTTCATTCCACCGGCAAGCTCCCCGTCGTCAATTTCGCCGCGGGTGGCGTAGCGACTCCGGCCGACGCGGCGCTGATGATGGAGCTCGGAGCGGAAGGCGTTTTCGTCGGCTCGGGCATTTTCAAAAGCGGCGATCCCGCGAAGCGCGCCGCGGCGATCGTTCAGGCGGTCACGAACTACAAGGACGCGAAGAAGCTCGCCGAACTCTCCGAGAACCTCGGCCCGGCTATGGTCGGCATCAACGCCGACGAGATCGAAACGATTATGGAAGAGCGCGGCAAATAAGCCGCGCTCAGGTCAAGGTCAAGATGAAGGTCAAGGTGAAGATATGAGAGTTGGAGTTTTAGCGTTACAAGGAGCGTTTATCGAGCATGAGCTTTATTATAAAAACTTGGGTCACGAGGTCTTCGAGATTCGGCAACTTGCCGACCTCTCCCTCTTCTCTCTAACTAACCACTATCCACCAACCACTAACAACTCCCTTCTCATCCTTCCCGGAGGCGAGTCGACCGTTCAGGTGAAGCTCCTTAAAGATCTTGGACTCTACGAGCCGCTGAAGGCAATGATCGCCGCGGGATTACCGACGATCGGAACTTGCGCGGGGCTTATCCTCCTCGCGAATCACTTTCAACTTCTCCCCGTTACCGTTAAGCGTAATGCCTACGGTCGTCAGCTCGGCAGCTTCACCTACGTCGGCACCTTCGACGGTAAAGCGAACGTGCCGATGACCTTCATCCGCGCCCCCGCGATCGAGTCGATCTCCAAGGGCGTCGAAGTCTTATCCGAGTTCGAGGGTAAGGCGACCGCCGTTCGTTATAAGAACATAACCGCCTTCTGCTGGCATCCGGAACTGAACTCTTAAGATATCTCGTTTGAAAAACAACGAAAGTCGACAAGTCGCGATTTACTTCCCTTTCTTTTCGTGCTATACTTTCCTACGTAACGAAAGGAAGGTGACGCTATGATGATTCCGATTATGTCGAAACTGTTCCGCGGCATCGCGCCGGAGGACGGCATTAAGCTCATGTCGCGCTTCGGCGCTACGATTCGCAACATCCCCAAGGGCGCTCCCGTTTTACGCGAGGGTCAACTTAAGCGCAATATCGGCATTCTCCTTTCGGGCCACCTCGAGATGTTCGAAACCGACAAAGACGGTCATCGTTCGATGGTCGGCTTCGTGAAACCGCCCGAGAGTTTCGCGGTGGTCTTCGCTTTCGCCGACGTCGTGAAACATCCCTGCTCGGTATTCGCGACCGAAGATTCGAAAATCCTCGTGATCCCGATCGAGAAGATTCTGCCGCGCCCCGGAGAGACCATCGACGCGACATATTGCCGCTTTCTCGACAACCTCTTTCAAGACATGGGCAACACCACATGGACTCTCCGATCTCGCGCGTTCATTCTTTCGCGTCGCTCGACCGAAGAAAAGCTCATGACTTATTTAAGGGAGAAGAGCAACGCCGTCGGCTCGAAGGACTTCAAGATCCCATTCAATCGACAGGAACTAGCCGACTTCCTTTGCGTCGATCGTAGCGCGCTCTCGGCGCTTATGAGCCGCCTTAAAGATCGCGGCGTTTTCACCTACCACAAAAATCACTTCATACTCGCGTAAATCGCGGCAGTCGTGCAGAGCGTCGCGAAGTAAATCGCGATGATCGACATCAAATAGCCGGGCGTATTCAAACTCAGCGTCAGCGCGAGCGCCGCAATCAGCGATAAGAGATACGTGATCTGGCCCGCCATCACCGCGCGAGGACGACGACGATACGCCGCGATCCCTTCGATGCGCGCGCGAATCGCGAGGAAGATCGGCCAGAGCGCATAGAGCGCGACGGCGCTCCTCGCCATCCAAATATGCTCCGCGTTCACGTTCTGATAGCTCCCGAAATAGAGATTCGAAATTCCCGGAAGCGAAAAGACGAGGAGCGCGATGCCCAGGACCGCGCCCGCGCCGATCGAATAATAGAGCGTTCTTAAATCGCCCTTCTTTTCGGGCGGGAACTGAATCGAGACGGGCTGCATGCGAAGCGCACCGAAGCCGATCGGGTTCGCGACGCCCATCGTGACGTAGTGGATCGCGAGCATGATCGCGGCGTTTTCACTTCGTCCGACGAACGCGGCGATCGCGAGCGGGGAGGCCGCGAGCAGGCAAGTTCCGAACGATAACGGGAGCGTGAAGCGGAACTGGATAAAGGCGAGCTTCCAAGAGAGATTCGGAACGCCGACGCGCATCTTACGAACGTAAGGAATCGCGTATAACTCCGTTAAAACGTACTCGAGCGCGACGCCGAGCGTCAAAGCGAGCAACCCCCATTTCGGACCGACCAAATTCATGCGACGGAAAACGAAAGCGAGGATAAACGTGAGGATCAATCGCGCGATCGTCGCGTTGTTCGCCTTGCCGCTTTCGAGGTTATTGAAGAGAACGACCATCGGGACGTTTCGGAGAAAGAATAGCCCGTTCATCACGACGCCCGTTAGGAGCGTCCAACGCGCGACTTCGGCGAGCGGAGGCGGGAGCTTAAGGAAGTCGGTGAAGATCCAAACGTCGAACGGATGGAACGCCATCAGCGCCTGAAGCGCAAGAAGCGCGATCATCATGTACGCGTTAAGACGGCGAAAAGCGAGATAACCGCTTAGGGTGCGCGCGTGGACCATGCCGGTCATGACGAGGCCCCCGCCCAAACAGCCGATCATGAACATGATCTGTTGGCCCTGAGCGAAAGCGGTAAGGGCGTCGACGCCCAAGGCTCCGGCGGTCACGATTCCCGCGACGAGCGGATAAGAAACCGACTGCGAAAACGCCTGAAAAAGAAGCGGCAGATAAAACCGCGTCACCTTCCAAATTCCAAACTCGCGATCTATCGCGCTCGAACCGTTTTCGCTCATGCAACAATTATACCACAATCAACTCAGCCTTAGGAGCCTTAATCGTGTTCGAAAGCTTGAAGCGCTTCTACCGTGCTATCCGCGACATACTAAAATTTTCGCTCCGCGTTCAATGGCTGCTACAGCCAAACGAATGCGACGATAAGACATATCTTGAGTAATGGGGTTCCTCATAGTGCTTACATTATATCATATCCCAGGGCTAAACACAACACGCGGGGCTTACGGGGGACGGCAGCGGTGAGTAGCTGTACTCGCTGAATCGCAAGCGATTCCCGGCAAGGAAAGCAAGGTCGACATCGATTTCGCGCCTTTCATTTCAACCGGCGTCGAAATCGGGTCGCGTGCATGCTTTCCTTGCCGTCACTGCGTAGGCTACTCGCCGCTCCGTCCCCCTCCAGCCTGAAACCGCCTACGGCGGGAACTCAAGACATAATAACATGACACGCGGCAGTTCTTTCGAACCGCCGCGCGTCGTTTATGTTCGCTATCGAACGAGATCAGTTATCAGTAGGAGTAGTCTTGATCGTGATCGAGAGCTTGTAGAAAGCCGACTTGCCTTCTTCCGCCTCGATTTCCTCTGCTACAACGAGCGAAGCAACAAGGCCCTTCTCCGCGAGCTCGGTGTTGAGCGCCTCAAGCGCGGCCTCTTCGCCTTCGCCCGCAAGCGCACCAAGATCGATCTCCTTCAGAAGATCCTCGACCTTCGTCTGTGCGGCATCGAGCGCATCAGCAACAGTCTCTACTTCCGTAGCTCCGAGCAAGAAACCAATAACAAGCTTATCGGCATTATCGGCATCAGCCTCCGTAACCCCGATACCAGTAGCCCAAGTCTTATACTCAGCCGCCTTATCGGTATCGCTGATAAGCTCTTCACCAGGAAGTGTTTCGGTCTGGTCGAACGGAGTAAGCTGATAGGTCGTGACTCCATTGTCATCAGTCTTCGTATAGAGCGTCGAACCTTCGGCTACCGTGATCTTCGCAACAGGCGTCTCATCAGTTGTCATCGGAAGAACAGCTCCAGCCGTCGTGACGATCTTACCGGCGTTAAGGGTAAAACCAGCAAGAGTGCCATAGTTACCGTCAATCTTGAGGGTGCCCTCACCAGCCTTGTTGATGACATCCTTGCGAGCATCCGTCGACGAGGAGTTGGTCTCCGTCAAGTTGAGCGTCAACCCTTCCGCGACATCAAACGTCACCGCACCGCCCTGCGGACCGATGATCGCCGAAATCGTCGCCTCAGTCGCATCGTTCCCCGCTTCGGCCGCCAGCGTCAGCGTCGGACGATTGAAGAAGTTGAGATGGCAACCGTTATCAGTGCTCGTCGCATCGGCAATGATCTGCGCACCCGGATAGAGCGTGATCGGGTTGTTCGGATAGAGAGTCTGGCGCTTGCCATTGAGGTTCAACGTTCCCTTGATGACGATATCCTGACGCGATGCGGCGCGGAACTTGATCCAATCGCCCTGAGCAACCGAAACCGTACCATTCGCACCAATAGTCAGCTTTTCAACCACCTGACCGGTGGCACCGTTATTGACCGTCAGTGTACCGTCAACCACGAGGCCGTTAGCTGCTGTGAACGCCTTGCCGGACGCAATCGTCATTGCCTTTCCAGCCTCAATGGTAATAGTATTGTCGAGGACGAGATTACCCGTGTAATCTGCCTTCGGCTCACCGACTACCACTTTCATATTCGTTGCGGTGAGATTACCTGCAAAAGCCGAGGCATCCTCAATGATGAAGAGCGGATTAATTGTACCTTTCGTGCAGCGAAGAGTTCCCGTGCCCGAAACTTTGCGGAAATACGTAAAGTAATTCGGGGTTCTGTCGGACTGAGAAAATCCGTCGTTCAATGCGACATCTCCTGCAATAACGATCTCGGGAAGAATCTTAACAACGTCAGAGCCATTGTTCTTAGAAAGGCTCATATAACCATTGCAGTTACCAAATTCAATCTTCGACCCTTCGTTACCGAAGTTATTTAGCGTCGTAACATAATTGGAGTTTTGGCAAATCGCAGACCCAGTCACAACCAGCGATCCGGCCCACGCCGCATCCTGAAGAGACGTCTTAACGGCATCGGTCACCTGCGAGAAAGCCGTGTAGCCCGCAAGCTTGCCGGTGCCCTTAACCGCAGAAGCGAAGGTGGCGGGGACGGTCAACGTGCCATTCTGCTGGATGAGAATCTTATTCCCGGCCGACCAATTCTTACCTTCAGCAATCGTGATATTCGAGCCGCCGCCAATCACGATCGAACCATTGCAATTGTTCTGATAGGCACCAACATTGGCAAAGACCACGCTCTTGCCCGTACCTTCAATCGTCACAGTACCGGTGAAGTTCGCCGCGCTCTTGATAATCGTCTGCTGTGTCGCGCCGTTATTCGTGCAATAGAACGTACCCGAACCCGACAGGGCCTGAATCGCATAATAGTTATTGGAGTCGCCGTTATTGACCGTCAACGCCTTCGTATCGCCGTTATCCTCAAGAATGAGCTCGCCGGGGAAGGTCTTTCCGTTATCGAGATGACCGGCAACGCCAGTCACCTTGACCTTGCCAACACCAACAAACTTATTGAAGTCGCAATAAGCCATCGTTGTACCGACGAGGTGAAGCGTACCGGTCCACTCGGCACCAAATGTCACCGGCGACGTATAAGCACGGTTAATTGTCATCGAACCCGTCACCTTGAGCGTACCCGCACCAGCCAACGTGACATTGGCGAGAGCAGAAAGATCAGTAACGGAAAGCGTCACGCCTTCGTCGATCGTCAGAACACCGGGATTCGTCTCAGACGGCGTTTCGTTCGACCATGTGATTTCAGAGACGCCTTCCGTGTTGGTCGTAATCTCGGCCGTCGTCGTCGTGATTTTCTCGCAGACAATCTTCGTCAACGGCTGATAAGTCGTATTACCGATACCAATCATGTTATCTGTATCGCCATTTGCCTGCGTCGGACACGCACGAAGCGTTCCGGGACCCGTAGTCGCAACCGTGGTCGCAGAACCGACCGTCAAAATCGGCTTCGTACCGGAGAAGGTATATGTCGAAACCGTACGACCGCCATCCCAATTAGCATCCGTACCCGTCGCATCGCTGCGCGTCGCCGTAATACCTGCAATCGTCAGCGTCGCAGGCGTGTTTTGCGCGTCAGTATTATAGCTCGATGCCTTGACGATCTGAATCGACGAGAGCGCATAGGTATCACCTTCGACAAGAGTCCCTTCCTTAACCGGAAGCGTCACCGTAAAGCTCGTGACTCCGTTCCAACCGTAGTTACTGTCGTTATAAGCAGTATTGATGATGGTTACTGTATTACCGTCAACAGCTACCGTTGCCGCCCAAGCCGAGGTAAGCGTTGCCACCGCGGCAGTTAGTAGAGCTATTAGTTTTTTCATTTGTTTAGCCTTGTTTTGGTTTTATTGATTATTACAGGTTAAGAAATATATGTTATACAAGCACGCCTTCTTGGAATATCGTTTCCGGATCGATATCTACACACTTGTACTCATTGCGATTTCCTGCTACGTCGAAAGCAAGCGTGCCGTTAATAACAGTCATCGTCGACATGAATGTCTTGCGATCACGGAGCGGTTGAAAGACGGGACCACAGTTCGGTTTTAGTAGCGGTGCCATATCAAAACGCTTCACATGGCCTGTTGTAAAATAACAGTCCACCTTGCGTCCTGTCGCCGCCTTAACTTGGCATATTTCTCTAATCATAAGTCTCAACCGTTAATCGTCGGCACGCTTTATTTCCCTCTCAAACTATTTGTAGTATAGCATTTCCAAACCGCTCTGACAAGTACTTATGAGAAACTAATGCGCCACCGCAGCAGTTAGTAGAGCTATTAGTTTTTTCATTTGTTCAGCCTTGTTTGGTTTTATTGATTATTACAGGTTAAGAAATTGCTACGCCGCGATCTTCTTCATCCTTCGATACCAAAAACCAGGTCTCCGGCGATGATGACGACATGCTAAAATAACGATATCATTTTCTCTTTCAAGAAAAACCAAAGAATACGGAAACGTTCCTAAATCCGCCTCACGCGTTTTCTTGTACTTCACAGGAAATATTTGCGGAGATTCTTCAATCAATACGCGTAGCTCATCAACTCGATTAACAAAACGCAACCCGAGACCGAGTTCTTCGGTCTCATAATATGTCGCCGCCTCGTCAATATCCTCCGCAGCGTCCTCGTGGAACCAAGACTTCATCGTGTGAATTTTTCTCTTAGCTTCTCCAAGGTGGAATCGGCAGGATATAGTTTTGCGGAGCCATCGGCAATGCCGCGAAGGCGAGAATCAATCTCGACTTCCCACGCCGCATTTACGCTCTCTTGGCTTTCTATAGCTATTAATTCCATATATATTCCTGTTTGGAAACTACAATGTGCCCGAAGAGTTGTTCCCCTCGAACTGAGAACATTATAGCAAAACGCGAAAACTTCCGCAAGAGCTTTGGAAAAGATTCTTGGGCCGAACTTCTGCGGTTGCCGCAAGGCAACTGCGGTAAAATAAAACAATTCGCGACAACCCGAAGACCGCCGCGACTAAGGTTGCCCATTGACATCGCAAACGTTTTGTAGTAGAATGTTCACATCCATTGAGGTTAGGACGTTGGGCAGGGTTACGACCCTCGCGGTTCCCGTCAGAACCTCGATGTTGCTTATTTCATAGGAATATGCCTTAGTTGGCATCGAGGTAGGGCTTTCCCCATTTGTTCTAATGTGTCAAAATTACGAGACGGAAGGTCAGACCTTCTTTCCCATAATTTTGACACATCGCTTTTTCCCTCTCTTAACGCGTTTACAACTCACCGATACAGCGATAAACCGAGCTTCGAGAGGCTCCCGTCGCTTCACAAATCGCCGCGCGACTCATACTCGGATTCTCCGCTAATAATTGGCGAATCCTTTGTTTGAGACCTTCCTTTGAACTCGGCCTCCCCGCTGCCTTTCGAATCGATTTCTCTTCGACTATCGCCTTCGCGACTTCTTCGCGATGCGCAATCTCCTGCGCAACCATCGCCTCACTCGTCAAATGATCTACCGGCGCCGCTAATCCCGCCGCGCGCATATCCGCGATCTTACTCGCGCGCTCCTTCTTGATTCCGTCGAGACACTTCTCCATGAGTTCGCTATGCTCCGAAAGAATCTTCTCGACGGACATATTCTCGTAGATCATCCGCATTCCCGCGAGCGCGACTTCGTCCCCGCGCTTAAGCGCGTTGAAGCTGCTCCATAGATATCCCGTAAAGTCGGTCGTGATCGCGGCCTTAATCGGATTCAAGTGAATATAAGCCGCGCGTTTCGCGAGCTCTATCGGCTCTTCTTTAACGAGCACGTCTTTATAAACGCCCTCCCATAAAGTACCCGTATGCTGATATCGCGCGTTATACTCCTGTGTAAACCACTGCTTGAGTATTTTCATGAAACCGCCAACCGAGTACATCTGCTTTTTAAGGCGATCGATCTCTTCCTTGGAAACGGTACCGAGCTCCATACCCTTCAAGATTCGATAGCGACGCCGAAGTTCGAGGTCATCGATTTCCACTCGCTCGGGAAGATACGCGAGGATATGAAAGTGATTCTCCATTATGCACCAAGCGAGCAGCTTGAGGCCGGTGAATTCGGCAACGCGGCGCATCATTTCGATGAAGGAATCGCGTTCTTCGTTCTTCATGAAGAAGACTTTGTGGGCGATACGACTCATCAGGTGATGATAAGTCATCGGGACTTTTACTCGTTTATTAGAAGCTGACATGAGAGAATTATAGCATAATCCGCCTAAAACATGCAACTATAATGTGTCAAAATTATAGGAAAGAAGGTCTGACCTTCCGTCTCATAATTTTGACACATCGCTCGCTATTCTTCTCCCCGGGGAAATATGGTATAATGTAGAGCATGAAAAATTTCCTCAAGAACAATAACGTGAAAGAAGCGCTTAAAAAGTCCAAGCTCAGCGCTTCCGTCGGTCGTACCGATAAGCAGATGCTCTCCGCGATGCGTTCCGCCATCCGTCAAATGCGCGAGAAGCTGAACACGAGCCGCGAAAACTTCGGCGCGTCGCTTCTCGGCACCTTTATCGAACAAGGCGCGACGGTCGATACCGCGGCAGAATCGCTCATCCGCTTCAATCTGATCGCCGTGCCGGACCACGAGATCCGAAACGCTTCGGATCTTCTTAATTTCTACTCGTTCCACACTATCGCCGTTTTCACGCCCCTCGCCGATAACTTGACCTACGACGAAGAAGAGGCGCTAAGCTCGATCTCCACACAAGTTCGCGATTCTTGGCGTAAGTTCTTCGGCGCGGTTCGCTTAAGACGCGGAGAACTCTTCGATTCGTCGCTCAAAGCCGAAGAAGCGATGATGGCGCTCCAGGACTTCATGGACGATTTTTATCTCGGCGAAATCGAAAGCGAGCTTGATGAGAAATACGCTACGGCCATGTACGAGGTACGCGATTTCTTGGATAAACTTCTTCAGAAAGGCGCTCAGTGATGGCGAGAGTCGATCTTGAATATGGCGTAATCGGCGATTTCTTGATGGGAAACGTCGAGAAAATGCTTACTTTCGCCGAAAATCACGGACTTAAAGCGGAGCATTTCGTCGACAATACGGCGAGAGCCTCATTTGAGCGCATAAAAGAGCGCAAAATCTATGATAACGCGCTCGTCCAGCGCGACATCGAGAAGACTTTCGGAGTCGAGTTCGCGCTTAAGTGCGCCGATCGCTCGCGCTACCAAACGAGCTTCGTCGACGCGGAGCTTAGAGTGGGCGAACTCGCCGAAACCGGACGCAAGGACGAAATAAAATCCGTCCTTTCCGATGTCAATCGTCTCGGCGCGGATACGAACACCAATTCTTCGCTGTTCGCGGCGAAAGCGATCGAACGCCTTCGACCCTTCGCTCGGAATTCGAACGGCGCGATAATGGCGCCGCCGATGAAGCTTTCGGATTTGGGAGAAACCGTAAGCGAAGAAGAAAATCCGCTCGGACTTTTTGAAAACGGCTGGCTTCGCAAGGGGCAAGCGGCGTTTCTGACCTCCGTTTCCGGCTCGGGTAAGTCGGTAATCACCATGCAGTTCTGCTACGCCTGGGCGTTAGGCGAGGAAATGTTCGGAATAAAGCCGCTCAGACCGCTTAAAATCGGAGTTTTCCAGACGGAGGACGACGATGACGAACTGAGGTTTTTCCGCGACTCCATGCGATACAATTATTCCACGCGCTATAACTGGAGCGAGGAAAAAATAGCGCAAGCCGAATCGAACATCGACTTTTTCCCGATGGTCGGCAAAATGGGCGATGAGTTCATTAAGATGCTCGACGACGCGCAATCCGCCTACAACTATGACCTCGTCATAATCAACCCCTTTCAAGGCGTTACCGACTTCGACATCGCGCAAAACGACAAGGTTCGCGATTTCGTCCGCGGCAAAATCGATCCTATCATCAAAAACGGTTCGAAACCTTGCGGATTGTTTATCGTGCACCACACGAATAAGCCGCCGATGCAAAAGGAGCGCGGCGGATATGGGAAAGACGCGTTCGCGCAGTACGTCGGCGCGGGCGGAGCGGAAATCAACAACTGGATGCGCGCGGGGCTTATCATCATGCCCGACGTCGAAGGAGGTTATCAGTTCGTAGCGGCAAAACGAGGCGGGCGCTTGAAATCGTGGCGTAAACCCGAGGGACGAGTTCTTCCGACCAAATACATCAAGCACTCGGATAGCGAAAGCCGCTACCCCTTCTGGCTCGAATTCGACCCGATAGTCGAAAAGCAAGAAGAAGCTGCCGCGGAAGCTAAAAACGATCTTGCAGAAATCGAAAAGCGCATTGATGATGACTGTAAGCTGATCGCGTCGCTTATTACCTGCAAGATGCCCGCGATGATGCTTCGCGAGCTCACCGAGCACCGTCTAGGAGTGAACCGTAGTCGCGTAGCATTGAAATACTTTAGTGAAAATCTCGAAAAATACGGAATTATGTATAAGAAAGATCCGATTACCCGAGGTAAAACCTACGGAACGATAAAGATGTTTCAAGCGGATTGACGTTTTCCGAAAACCTGCCGAAAATGAGATTTTCGGCCCCCAGCCGAAAACGCCAAAACCGAAAACGTGGATATCTACGAAGAAACGACTCTTACTGGGTCGTTTCTTAACATTTTCGGCCCCGAAAATGTGGTCGCCGAAAACCTGAAAATCTGATTTTCACATTTTCCAGGAGCATATATATAGATATGCTCCCGAAAGTGAAAATGCGGAAAACGTGCTGGAGGCGTAAACGCAAACGATAAAACACCCCCTCCTGACGAGGCTACGATTCTAGGCTAGAGCGGACGTAACTCTAGGCTAGAGAATCGCTTTTTTCTAGCTAGCGCGGCACTTCGCCTAAGCTAGTGATCACCGGTTCTCTAGCTAGAGTTCATCGCCGCGCTAACCTAAACTCGACTCTTGCGCTAGCTAGAATCGTCGCAAGCCTAGAGGGAGGTGTAATATCAGAGCTGTAACAACTTCTCACTTGATTTTCGCCGAAAAAGTTGTTACAATATTCTCACAATGAGCAAAGAAGTTGTTACAGAACGCGGAAAACCTTTCCAATCCAAACTCGCTCCTTACGAAAGCGAGATTCGCGAATTGTTGCTTAACGAGGGTAAGTCGACTCGCGAGATCAGCAGAGAAATGCTCCTCAGACACCAACTCGCGGTCTCGCACAACTCCGTAAGCTCCTTTATCAAGACCCATAAACTCAGTCGTCGCAGCTTTCTCGACGATGTTCCCGCGGCAAAGCGAGGAGAGCTTCTTCAGGCCATCAAAGCAATCTGGACCCACGACTCCACCGCGATAGAAGGTAATACGCTGACTATCGGCGACACGATGATTGTGCTTAAATATGGTCTCACAATCAACGGGAAGCCGCTTAAAGATCATCAAGACGTCGTATCACATGCGAATGCCGTCGACCTCATTTCGAAACTTGTCGAAAAACCGAAACTCGAGATCGACGATTTGTTCGCCTTACACAGACTCGTAATCGGCGAAATTCCTCATGACATTTATAAGCCGGTCGGAGATTTCAAGCGCGAGATTAACGGCACCTATGGCGAATACAAAGGTAAAAGCGTTTATATGGCTTATGCCGAAGTGGACGAAACGCCCAAATTAATGGAAAGTTGGCTTATAAAGTTCAATGCTCTTCTCGCGGGCGACTTGACCGAAGAAGAGGTCCTTGACGCATATCTTTTCGCCCACACGGCTTTCGTCCGAATCCACCCCTTCTACGATGGGAATGGGAGAATCGCCCGGCTCATAGCGAATCTTCCGGTCTTGAAAGCCGGTTTTCCGCCCATTGTAGTCGCCTCGGAGTCGCGCGTAAACTACATTCGTTCACTTTGGGATTATCAGCATGAAGTCGGCGTTATCTCTCTCAAGAACGCGGATATGCTACCCTCGACGCCGTCACTTGCCGCTTTTCGCGAATTGGTCAAAGCATCTTGGGCCTCGACCCTCTCCCTCGTCTCCGAAGCGTCCAGGTAAATAGCCGGAATACGTCAATCAGCGGACGTAGGGTTCGCCGCAGAAGGAGCAAATCGCGCCTTCGTGAAGCGCCGCGCCGCAATTCGGGCAACGCTTCTCAAGGACTTCACCGCACAAGGCGCAGAACTTGCCCATCACCGGATCCGCCGCGAGAACATCGATCTTGTAAAAATCGCGACCATCGATCATGTAGTGATGATTCGAGGGGCAAGAGTGATTCGGGCAAAAGCCGTGGACATGAAGCGGAATAGGGGCGGGGGCCGGTTCTTCGGCTTCCAAGGAAACCCCGAACTTCTCGGCGATCTTCTTTACCGTCTCTTCCGAGAGCTTCGTACCATCGCCCGCCTCGAACATCGATATGGCCGACTGCTTGCAACCGACTTCGGAAGCAAGTTCGCCCTGAGAGAGCTTCGCCGCGCGGCGAGCCTCTTTAAGCTTCAGACATATAGACGAATCGAGTTTCATATCAACGGTCGGATATTATAGCCTTTTTTCGGGCGAGGCGCAATGGGGTAAATATAAACAGTTATCAACAGACTTATCAACGATTGTTTATATTCTTCCGACTTTTATCAACACGTGTTGATATGATTGTTGATAATCGCGACATCTCTTGTTGATTTCCGTTCGCCGTGTGTTGATTAATGCTTCACAACGGCGGCATATTTGACATGAATCTTTTTCATGACTTCCGGGAGATCCGCGCGGGGAGTCGGGGGGAGCTTGACGATAAGGATATTCTTATCGAGCTCGGCGCAGCGTCTAACGAACTCTTCCGCCGAAATCTTACCTTCGTGATATCGGAAGAACCATTTCCAACGCGTGCGATAATAATATTTGATAAGTCCCGCATAGGCGCGGTGGGCATATTCATGAAGGCCGCTATCCCAAGCGGTATAAAGGTCGCCAGTCCAGGAAGTTATCATGCGCCGATATCCGGGGACAGACCCCATATTATTATTGGGGACTGTCCCCATTTTTCCCGCACGCCGCGCTTCCTGATAATCGAGGCGCCAAAGGTCGCTGCAAGAGGCTATTTCTTCGGCTAAATCGAGTAATTCCATGAATTCCGTACGTTTCGACTTGTCTTTCTCGCAGTCCTCGATAATCTCGCGAGCACGATCGGCGATTACCTGCATGAAAATTTCGACCGCGTCGAAACGGAAGTTTTCGTTCTCCAAGAGAGACGGAAACTCGTTCACCGCGGCAAGATAGTTCGAGGCCGCCTCGCGTACGAGCGTAAGATCGTAAGTCGTACCGGTTTGAGTTCCCCAAGTAGAAACCGCGCGAGTCTTCAAATCGAAGGCGGGGTAGGCGCAAAGAATGTTCTCGACGCACCCTTCCGTCGGAGTCGGAGAGGGGTCGACCCAAGCGCTCTTCATAAGCGAGTCGATCGCGAGGTGAATCGCCGCGCTTTCGACGCCGTAGCGCTCATCGAAGTAGCGCTCGAGGAAAGATCTTATCTCCTCTTCCGTCATCGCTTCGCCGGGGGGAAGGAGCATGTTCCGCTCGAACAAGGCGTACATCGAGGGATTCGTCTCGAGGCCTTCCGAAAGCATCGCATAACCGCGGAACGAGTCTTTCGCCTCGGGATCGATTACGTTCATCGTCGAAAAGCGAGTTAAGGCGCCGCGCGTTCCGGGATTGCCGCCGAAATTCGAGACTTCCGCCCAAACCCAAGGAAGATGTTCGCCCGCGGCGTTTTTAAGGTCACAAGTTAAAGGCGCCGACGAGCCCATGTGCTTATCTAAAACTTCGATAAGCGTATTTTCGGTATTAAGCCCCTTGATGAGCGCTTTTTGCGCCGGGTTCATTTGCCAAGCTTGGAGAACCCAAGTAACCCCCTTCCCGAACTTCTCGATCTCAAGCGCCTGAATCGAACGGCCGATTTCGGCGAGTTCCCCGTCGCTGAGTCCGCCCGTAAGCCCACCTTCGTGAAAGAGGTCGCCGACCAAGTACTTCGCGTCCCCATTCTCGTCCATGTCATAGACTTTTTTGAGCGTATCATACCAAAGCGAGGAGATTTCATCGAATTCCTTCGAGTTCGGCATCAAAATCGCGGGGCGCGTGTAGATTTGGCACCACTTACCTTGGTCGAAGGCGGGGAAGCGGCCGACGGCGGAATGAGGGAGAAAGCCGACATATCCTTGAATCATCGGCTCAATCCCGCGGCGCTTCATTTCCTTATAAAGCCACTTACCAAGCTCCAAATCCGCGGCGAATTGTTCTTCGGATAGCGGTCCGCCCAGTCCCTCCAAATTTCCCATGTGCCACCAAGCGCGGGCGGAGTCATCGGCGATAAAGGAAAGTATCTCTTCTTCGGAGAATCCTGAGGCTCTCAAAACTTCGCGCCATACTGTCGGCAGGCCATTCAGTAAAAGCGCCGCGTTGTAGCCCGCTTTTTCAAGGCGATCAAGCTCCTTCGTCCACTCCGCCTTCCCCCAATAGGCGAAAGTATAAGAAAGAGTGCAGTAGTTATACGCGATGCGAACGCTCGGAGTTTTCTTAGCTGCCGAAGAAACACAATCGCACCCGGCTAAAAGCACGAGCGCGATCAAGGTCAAATTTTTGATCATGATTTATCAGTAAGTACGTTTGATGACTTCCGAAGGAAGGAGGTAGGTCTCGCCGTCTTTATGAGCGATACCGTACTCTTTCAGCTTCGCGATAACTTCACCGTCGAAGATGTTCTGATGATCGGCGAAGAACTTCTCGAGAGAAGCGCGCTTCTTTTCGATCTCGCCCGTGGACTCGTTCGCGACGAGCACGCCTTCGAGGAGCTGAGCGCGGCGAATTCTCCCGTTTTCGCGGGCTTCTTCGAGCGCGACTTTAACGGCGTTGATAACGTGCTCGCGCGTCTCTCCGATAAAGCGATCGGGAAGTTCGAGGTTACGATCGAGAAGCGCGATCTGGCTCGAAGTATTCGACTCGGTATTCGCGGCGAGCGCGGAAACGAGCGCGGCGTTTTCTTCTTTGAGCTTAACGTTCTCCGCTTCCTTCTTGATCGTATCGTTCGCGGCGTTTTTGATTATGAGCTTTTCTTCTTCGAGCTTCTTATTCGCTTCGACGAGAGAAGTTTTCTCCGCTTCGAGTTCCGCGATCTTCTTAACGAGATCTTCGATCTTCAATTCCATCGCGACCTTTTCCGCGGCGAGTTCTTCGACGACGGCTTTCTGCACGTCGATATTCTCATCGGCTACGATCTCGGCAGCGGCTTCAGTATCGCTCGCTGGCTTTTCCGCTTCCGTCGGCTCGCTCTTCTTAAGAAAATCAGTGTAATCCATTGTTCTCACCTTTCAACTCGCAGCCCTTGTAAATGAAGAGGCGACAATCGATAGGACCGTTGAAGAACGGAACGCGAGTTTGGTAATAGAGATTAACGAGATGAGAAAGCTCGGGACTTCCGGTAATGAGCGCGCCGGTCCAACCCTTACACTTCTCATTCATGAAAGTTCCGATTCGCTCGTACAAGGGAGCGAGTTCCTTCGGGTCTCCAAGACGAATACCGTATTCGGGGTTGAAGAAGATACAACCCTTATCGTTTTCGGGAATCGGAGTTTCGGCGAAGTCGCACGCCTTGAACTCGATGTAGGGAGCGACACCCGCGGCGATCGCGTTAGTGTGAGCGTTTTCGACGGCTTCAGGAGAGATATCGGTCGCGATAATGCGCGGCAAATTTTCGGTGGTCTCTTCTTCCTTAGCGTCCAAGACGATCTCTTTCCAAATCTGTTCGGGAGTGGCGCCCGCTACCTGACGAGGAGCGACTCGCGGAGCTTTTTCGCCGGGGATAATACGCTCATAGCCCTTTATGCTCTGGAAAGCGAAATGACCCTTCAAACTGCCGGGCGCGCGATTCATCGCCATCATCACCGCTTCGATCGCGGGAGTACCCGAACCGCACATCGGCGAGAGGAACGGAGTCTTCGGATTCCAATTCATCGCCATAAGGCAAGCGGCAGCCAAGGTCTCCTGCATCGGAGCGGAGCCGGGAATCTTACGATAGCCGCGCTTCGACAAAGGTTCACCCGACGTATCGAGATAGATGATGACTTCGTCGCGTTCCCAATAAACGAAAACCGCCGCGCCAAAATTTTTGTTACCGGAGTCGGGACGACGCTGGCACTTCTCGCGCATGCGATCTACGATAGCGTCCTTAGTGTAGAGCGAAGGAATTCGCGTATCGCGAATCGTGTAGTTATGAACGATCGACGAAACCGAGAAGTAGCCGTCGGCCTCGATTAAGTTTTCCCAATCGATCGAATAAACCGATTCGTAAAGATCGCGAATATTACGACACTCGGTACGAAGTAATGGAACGAGAACTCGATGAGCCGTACGAAGCTTCAAGTTAAGCTTCATCATATCTCTCATATCGCCGCGCACGACGACGGTGTTCTCGGTAACTTCGATGGGAGTATACCCCATTTTCATCACCTCTATTTCAGTCCAACGCGAAAGTTCCTTCGCGCAAGAGATGATTATCGGATAGTTTTTGTCGGTCCAGATTTTCACGAGATTCTAAGAGGCATGAGGACGTAAAGGAAAGGAATGGAACACTTGATAACGGCAGGGGAATGACCGTCGTTCAAGTTAATCGAAACTTCATCGTCATCAATCGCCTTCAAAGGATCCATGACGTAAGCGGGGTTGAAGAGAATTTCGATGGTTTCACCGGCATACTTGATCGGCACTTCGTCTTTCGCTTCACCGATGTCGGACGCGGCGGAAGTGACGGTAAGCTTACCTGAAGTGAAAATGAGTTTCGTCGAGTGAGCTTCATCCATCGTCATGACGCTCGCGCGATCGAGAGCTCGAAGAAGAAGTTCACGATCTATTTCTATCTTCTCTTTCGTTTCGCGAGGAATGACCTGACGATAGTTCGGATAAGCTTCTTCCATGAGCTTCGAGTAAATCGTGAGGTTCCCTAAGTTAAAACAAATGAAGCCCTTCTGAACCATGAGCGTTATGTCGCCTTCTCCGGAGAGCGAACGCTGAAGTTCTTGGACAGCCTTGAAAGGAAGAACTATATCGCGCTCGGCGGTTTTAGCGAACTCCATTTCCTTTTCAACGAGAGCCAAACGACGTCCGTCGGTAGCTACCATCGTAAGCTTCTCATCCTTGAAGCTCATAAGAACGCCCTTCAAGCTGCGACGAGTATCATCTTGACTCGCGGCATAGCTGGTCTTGCGAAGCATTTCACGAAGAGTTGCCTGTTCTATAGTGTAAATAGAAGCTTCACTTTCCTGAGGAAGACGAGGAAATTCATTCTCAGCCATACCGGAAAGACGAAACTTAGCACTACCCGCTTTTATGGTAGCTTTATCCTGTTCGTCAACTTCTACTTCGATAGGTCCTTCTTCCATCTTCTGAATGGAGTTGAAAAGAAGCTTTACAGGAAGAGTGGTAGCTCCTTCTTCTTCAACGATGCACTCTACACTCGACTTGATGGAAATATCAAGATCGGTAGTAGTCATCTTAAGCTCTTTTCCATAAGCCTCTATCTTGACGTTCTGTAAAATGGGAAGCGAACCCTTTCCGGCTACGATGTTCTGCACTCCCTTAAGTGCTTCAGCAAACTTCGATCTTATAATTGTAAATTTCATTTGAGCTACCTCTTGTATTCCACTTTCTTATATTGTATCAAATACTGCTTAATAATGAAACCACTATCTTATTATTATTATTTGGATGTTGATAATGTAGATAAGTGATTTCGGACCTTTGTTTTATAGGGTTGTGAGAAGTTTTTAAGGTTAACAATTTTTAAGATAAGAGAAGAACAAATATTGATAAGTGTTATTGGCTGTAGGTTACTGTTTATAGATCAAGCATATATCAACAAGCTGTATAGAACATTTAGACCTCTTATTTAGCTATTTCATCCGTAAGTTGGTAACCGAATGAAGAGAGAATATCGGCAATGGAAGCCTTGAGTTCAGGTTCCACTTCCATTCGCTTTTCAATGGTTTTAACTCCGTGTATGACTGTAGCATGAGACTTATCGAAGGACTTGGCAATCTCCGGAAGAGAGTGAACGGTAAACTTGCGACTTATATACATAGCTATCTGGCGAGGAGTTACTAAGGTTTGAGTTCGCTCGGAAGATAGTATTTGAGAAAGAGTAACGTTATACTTTTTAGCTACAGCTCCTTGTATTTCCTCTATAGTAAGGCGCTTTAGAGTTTGTTCCTTTTCTATAGAGTCTTTGAGAAGATAGGTAAGAATATTATTATCCAGCTTAAGATTAGGTTCGGAAGCTAGGAATATAGCTACTTTACTTAGAGCTCCTTCCATAGCTCGAACGTGACTTTTGATATGGTAAGCGATAAATTCGAGAACGTTATTGTCTACATTTAAGGAAGCGTCTTCTTTCTTCTTATTTAAGATAGCGAGACGTGTTTCGTAACTGGGAGACTCGACTTCTTGAACGAAACCTCCTTCAAATCTCGAGATGAGGCGAGTTTCGATAGCAGGCAAATACTTAGGAGCTACATCGCTAGTCATAACGATCTGTTTTTTAGCCTGCTGAAGAGCGTTGAAAGTATTGAAGTACTCTTCTTGAATATCTTTACCACGCTGGAAGAACTGAACGTCGTCGAGAAGAAGTACATCTACTGATCTGTACTTATTTCGGAAGACGTTAAGAGAATTCTTCTGCATGTAGTTAACGTACTCATTCAAAAATTGTTCTGCAGTTAGATAACAAATGGAAAGAGAAGGATCTTTTCTCTTAAGTTCGTTACCGATAGCCTGCATCAAATGAGTCTTACCTAAGCCGGTACCGCCGTGGATGAATAGAGGATTATAACCTGTCTTACCGGGATTTTCCACTACAGCTTTAGCGGCAGAAAAAGCGAAACTATTTGAAGGACCCTTAACGAACTTGTCGAATGTGTAGTCTTCGTTCAAGGGCATCGTGGAAACGAAAGTAGTAGCTTTAGCGGATATCGGCTGGTTCGCGTAGATGGGCTGAGCGGAAACGGGAGTAAGAGAGTGAATTTCTTCGTTTGGAGGAACCTCTACTTTTTCTTCCTCTATTGTAATATCTCCTTCCGACCCTGCGAGCACCATACAGCTCTTGAGTTTTTGGATATGGTTGGTAGTGAGCATCTCCGCGGCATAAGAATTAGCGGTGAATACTTTTAATTTACCGTCTTTTTCTTCAGCTCTAGTCACCAGTGAAAAAAGACGATTAACCTTGCTTTTATCATCTTCGCTGAACAAAGTGGTAAGGTAAATCGCTTTGACGCGATCCCACAAAGAGTTCAACATAGGTTGGTTATTCATAATATGAGTCTACTTATTTTTTCAAAACGACAGCATTATATCATTATGTGAGTGACTAATGTTGAAAAAAGATGTCTTCTTATGTTTACAAGTTATCAACAAATATTGTAGATATTAACAGAAATTGTTAATATGTTTATTACTTTTGAATTTTTTCAGCTGATATGAAAAATCAGACGCTGCCTCTTTTTATAATAATAGCAAGCACGGAAATATCTGCCGGGTTCACGCCCGGTATTTTTGATGCCTGTGCGAGGGTTTCAGGGAGGTACTTCTTAAGCTTCTCTCTGCTCTCGAATCTAACGGCGGTACACTTATCGTAGTCGAGCCATTTCGGTATCTTTATATTCTCGTCCTGCTTAGCGCGTTCCGCAGCTTTTCGCTCTTGTTCGATGTATGGAGCATAATGTCGCATAACGGATAGTTCTCTACGCGCTCTTTCAGATAATTCATTTTCTTTTTCGCTCTTACCTTCCGGATAATTTACCAATTCGTTCATCAACTTTAGCTCAGTTTCAAACTCATTCAATTCGGATTCACTTCTGATTTTAATTTTCTTGGCATAGGGAAGTAATCGATAGATTGCATTATCTTGGCGGAGTAACAATCTACGCTCGGCGCGGCTGGTGAACATTCTATAAGGTTCGTCCGTTCCCTTGGTAACCAAGTCGTCAATCATAACTCCTATGTATGCATCTTGCCGACTTAGAACGATTTCATTCTCCCCTTTTACCTTGAGCGCTGCATTGATACCAGCCATAATTCCTTGTGCAGCAGCTTCTTCATAGCCGGTCGTACCATTGATTTGACCAGCAAAGTATAGTCCTTCAATTCGTTTTGATTCCAATGTATGTTTCAATTCTCTTGCGTCGATGCCGTCATATTCAATCGCGTATGCGTACGCTAAAAACTCAGCATTCTCAAGACCGGGAACTGATCGTACCATCTGTTCTTGTACTTCCTTAGGTAAACAGCAACTTAATCCATTAGGATATATAATCGTTCCATCTGAGTCTTCCGGCTCAAGTATTACATGGTGATGTTCAGCATCTTTAAATCGAACAATTTTATCTTCAATACTAGGACAATATCTCACTCCAGTTCCTTCAATAGCTCCACCATACAACGCTGAAAGACTCAAATTGTCACGAATTATTTTGTGGGTCTCAATGGTTGTGTGTGTCATCCAGCATGGATATTCAGGTAATGTTCCACGTGGAACATTACTATCTTCGGAAGAATTTTCTTTGGTTTGTTCCACGTGGAACAATGGGCGCGGCAGTTCTCCATCCTGCTTCGAACAAACGGAAAAGTCGCAGCTAGAAGCGCTAAGACGAGGAGGAGTTCCTGTTTTAAGGCGAATCAATTTAAAGCCGAGTTCTTCCAATGAATAGGAAAGTTGATCTACAGCGGGTCTATTATCGCCGCCTGATTCAATAGATTCCTTACCGATCCAAGTGCGTCCGCGGAGGGTAGTTCCGGAAGTAACGACAACGGCGGAGGATCTGATTATACCGTGTGAAGCGGTCTCGACGCCGGTGATGATATCGTCGCGAACGATAAGACGAATTACGCTGTCTTCCAGTACAGACAGATTATCTTGTTCGGCGATCACTTTCTGCATGCGCTCGGTGTATTCTTTTTTGGCGCATTGAGTTCTAGTAGCTCTTACGGCTGGACCGCGAGACATGTTTAAAGTCTTGGATTGAAGGGCGGTAGCGTCAGCGTTTTTACCCATTTCTCCGCCGAGAGCGTCAAGCTCATATACTAAATGACTCTTCGCTAAGCCTCCGATAGAAGGGTTGCAAGGCATGCGCGCAATCGCTTCTTTCATAGCGGTAATCAAAAGCGTGCGAACGCCCATTCGTGCAGCAGCGAGGGCTGCCTCAGCTCCGGCGTGACCTCCGCCTACTACAATCATTTCTATATTAGAATATTCTTCCATGGCAAAGAAATTATATCAAATTATCCACTGATTTGTGAACAAGTATTTCAGAATATTTATGCGACAATATATCTGCACTAAATCGTGCGAAAAAACGCATATTTTCGTAATATTGTAAGTTTTAACTTGTTGTCAAGCGTATATTTATAAAATCTTATCATCGTTTATCTTCAAGTTATCAACAGGTGTTGACTATTGAGAATAATATTCTTGAAAGACGAATATTTTTAGCACAAATGAAGATGAATATGGTATAATGTCATCAACAGGAACGATGAAAGCGATATACTTATTCATTGATGGCGTAGGTTTAGCCCCTGCCGCGAGCGATAACCCGGTAAATCCCGAGGTTTGTCCAACGCTTTGCCGCCTTATCGAAAAACACGGTAAGCCGATCGACGCTTGTCTTGATGTCGATGGTCCTCCGCAATCCGCTACCGGACAGGCTACCATGTTCACAGGTGTCAATTGCTCGAAAGTGATGGGTAAGCATTGTGAAGGTTTCCCGGGACCGGCGCTTAGAAAAATAGTGGAAGACAATAATATTTTCCTTCAACTCAAACGCCGCGAGAAAAAAGTCAAGTTTGCCGATGCCTATCTTGTTGATGAGGTCGAGGAGCTCGAATCACGCCGTTTCAAGTCGGTCACTACGGTTATGGCATTAACGACTCCGGAAGTGGTCGCAACAGTAAATGAGCTTTTTGAGGATAAGGCGGTAATGCAGGATTTGACGCGCGAGTCGATTCAAGACCGTTATCCCGATATTCCGACGATCATTCCGAGAACTGCCGCGGAACATCTATTCAGTATCGCTCGCGATGCCGATTTCACGTTGTTCGAGTTCTTTCAAACCGATGTCGCGGGACATTCGATGGACTATAATCGCGCGTGCGCCGTACTTAGAACGTACGATCGATTCTTGGCGGCACTCGTCAGACTCGCTGAAGCGGCGGGGATCACGATCGTTATTACGGCAGATCATGGCAATATAGAATCGATTTCCGAGCGCGGACATACGAGGAACCCGATTCCGTTCATAGTCTACGGGAACAAGGAAAGCTTCATTCGTGATCGCGTCGAAAGTCTTATCGACGTGATGCCTGCCTTGCTTGCGGCGTACGACCAATTGTGATACAATATAATATAGTGATTTAATCCAATAAAACCACAAGGAGAAACAAAATGGCCTGCAAATGCGGAAAGTGCAACTGCAATCATGAGTTCATCGCGCCGATGAGTGTCCTCTGGGATATCTATTCGGGTATCGAAGGCGACGCCGACGTCGTCTCAATCGCTTGGGAGCGTGAAGAAGGTAAGATCTTCCGCTATGACCTTCCGATTCCGAAGACGCTTTCCGCTGACGCTACGAACATCGTCAAGCTCGCCGTCGATCGTATCGCGAAATTCATCGTTTGGTCCGCCGGTGGTTGGAAGCTTTACCTTTCGGGACCCGATAAGATCGTCAAGCCCGTCGCGAAGGCCTATACCAAGAAGGGCGCTCGCGCGTTCGACTACGACTTCTTCACCTCGATTTACGGTCGTCCTGTCGAAGTCGTGATCGTTCCTCAGGATAAGATGCCCGAAACGAACGAGAAGCCCGCGATCGTCAAGACGGTTGCCGACGGTTGCCGCATCGGTTTCGACCTCGGCGCTTCGGACTTCAAGATCTCGGCTCTCAAGGACGGCGAAGTCGTCTTTTCGAAGGAGTTCCCCTGGGATCCCGTTCCTCAGACCGATCCCGAGTATCACTATCAGAAGCTTACCGCAGGCCTCAAGGAAGCGGCTGCCGCGCTCCCGAGAGTCGACGCGATCGGCGGTTCGACCGCGGGTACGCTCGTCGGTCAGAAGATGGGTATCGCCAGCCTCTTCCGCGGCGTCAAGACTCACAGCCCTGAAAAGTTCGAAACCGCGCAGAACATGTTCTATCGCATCGAGAAGGACTGGGGCGTTCCGTTCGCGATCTATAACGATGGCGACGTTACCGCTCTCGCCGGTATGATCACGATGAACAAGAAGGGTATCCTCGGCGTCGCGATGGGCTCTTCGGAAGCCGTCGGCTATGTCGATATGAAGGGCCGCATGACGGGCCGTATCTCCGAACTCGCTTTCGCTCCTGTCGACTTCAACCCCCACGCGCCTTGCTGCGAATGGTCGGGAGACTTCGGCGTCGGCGCGATGGCGTTCTCTCAGCAGGCCGTCAACTGGCTCGCTCAGAAGTACGGCTTCGAATTCCCGAAGGAAATGAAGCTCCCCGAGCGACTCAAAGTCGTTCAGGCCGCGATGGAGAAGGGCGACAGCCGCGCGCTCAAGGTTTACCTCGAAATCGGTCGCTTCCTCGCGCACGCGATTCCGTGGTACAACGAGTTCTACGATTACGAGAACATGATGATCCTCGGTCGCGTCACCTCGGGTCTCGGCGGCGAAGTCATTCTCGAATCGGCGAAGACGATCCTCAAGGACGTCTATCCCGAGTGGGCCGAGAAGATCGACATCTTCATGCCCGACGAAA
>JAKSOZ010000011.1 GCA_024405265.1 Kiritimatiellia bacterium
ATCACGTTCGCAACGTGGGGGTCGAGAGTTCGAATCTCTTCTTCTCCACCATTCGATAGAAGAATACGAAAAGCGCGTTCAACCTAAGAGGTCGAACGCGTTTTTTAGTTTCCCGAAACCCCTGCACTTTTCGTCCACAGAACAAACACTTATCTACCATTTCACAAACTGCCGCGTTTCGAAGCGCCGCGCACAAGGTTGCGTTCCTTAAAACGCTACCTATCATTTACTGAATCGCAACATATCGTTTTACCAAACGCTACCTAGTATTTTCTCTCTCGTTACTTATCCTTTTCTTTTTGGCCCTAGATATCAATGTCATTGAGCCCAGAACTGTCGGTCAACTGGTGCTCAACTGGTGGTCAATCGTAAACGAAATCCGCGACAAATTAGACAAAACGCCCAATCTGCCGCAGAATCTTGCCATTTATGCCATTACTTAAGTTCGATAACTAGCTTATAGAGATGCGCGGAGGTTTTGAGGCCTTCTACTGGGGCAAGTTCTACCTTCGCATTCGGATATTTCGCCTGAATCGACTCAACTGCCGCGGAGATGTCGCCCTGAGCAAGCGCGGCAAGATCAATCTCCTTCAGTTCCTCCTCCACCGCCTCCTGAATCGCATCTTCCGTCGCATCCGGAGCCAAGCCCAAGATAAACGCATTCACATTCGCCGCGCTAGGATCGGACACCGCATTCTCGGCAATCCATTTATCAAACGAATCCTTGACGTCATCACTTGCGATTTCAATCGCTTCAGGCCGTATCGGCGCAAGCGCCGGAGTCCAGACGATCTCATCCACCCAAGCACAGTCAACACCATCAGAACCTTCTTCATCCTTGGCATAAACCCAAGTAAGCGTATGCGCGCCAACGCCCGTTACCTCGAACGATTCGCGCATCCAATCTTTATTACCGTTAATCCATTTCTGTTCGACACCGTCAATGAAGAATGCGACATGATCAAGTTTGTAGGTGCGATATGCCTCGCAATCAACCTTCCACCAGAATGCAATCGTTCCCGATCCATCAACCGTCGTTTCAAGTCTCGACTCTTGATTATCACCGATCTTACCGCTCTGAGCGGCGCCCGCGCCATCATGCGAAACCTCAGTCGTCCCAAACCATTCCGCCGCACCTGATGTGGCGATCGTCAAATCGTCCGCATTCAAATAGTCAGAAAGATTCGACAGCTGAGGCGTCCAAACAACCGCGCAAACCGCGCCGCTGTCCTCGCCATCAGAACCCTCATCATCCTTATTGTACGACCATACTACTTCATGTTCGCCGCCCGAAGTAATTTCCGTTTCGAAGTACGCCCAATCCTTATTGCCATTGATCCATTTGTATTCTTCTCCATCAACAGCAAAAGCGAGATAATCGAGCTTTATCGTCCTAAAGCTTTCGCAGCTTACGCGCCACCAGAACGATATCGTTCCCTTACCACAAACTTTCGTCTTCAAAACCGAAGACTCGTTGTCACCAATTTTACCACTCTGCCAGACAACGGGTGTCGCAACGGAATGTGCGCCCTCATCCTTGCAGACCAACTGATGCAACCGTTGCCAATCCGCGTCACCCGCGTTCGTAAAAGTGACATTGGTCGGATCAATCGCCGCGCTCTTCTCCCAAACCGCGTAGAGAACGAGAACCTCTCCCGCCTTTGTCGTCAGATTCGTGAGCGATTCATTATCCCGATACTGCGCCGTCGTCGCATTCGGATTCGTCGACCAACCGACAAAGTCATAGCCGCTGCGCATAAACGCGTTCCGCTTCAGAGTCTTGGTCTCGCCATACACCCAATCTTCATTGATAAGATCACCGACGCCTCCATTGGGATTGTACTGCACTTTGTACTTATTAGCCGTCCATTGCGCGACAAGCGTATGATCCGCCTTCTCATTAATCGTCGTTTCGGGCTCAATCACATAGCCATTATACAACCATCCTCCGAAGGAATATCCGCTCTTAACAGGAGTTGGAAGAACACCATAGACACTTTGATCGACATAAGTCACGAACTCGTTCACGCATTCACCACCATTCGGATCAAGGAACACCCAATGTCCTTTAACCCAATGCGCCCAAAGATAAGTGTAGACGCCTTCGATAAAAGTCGTATTCTCCGTTACGCGCAAGCCCCCTATCGGCTGAGTCCACCACCCGTCGAACGTATAACCGCTCTGCACCGGCTCAGGCGGTAGCGCAATCTTCTTCTCCGAATACTGGTAAGTATCCTGTACACCAAGCGTACCGCCGTTCGCATCGAACTGGCAGAGATAGGTCGGCACATCCCATAACGCAATCGAGCGACGATATCCACCACTCAACGGCCAAGACTGCGGCAATGCTTCGCTGCCGGGAATCCCGTCCCAGCCGGCCGACCCTTCGGTAACATAAGTAACCGTGGCCTTTTCATTAATCCAACCCTCAGAATGATTGTCGTCTGGCCCCATCTCGACAATGCCGGCTCCACGATAGAGATTCGACCCGTCGTTCACCATCTTCGGACAATCACCCATAATACGAACCGCTACAAGTTCGCGGCAATTCTCGAAGAGCGCATCGACCAGTTTGCCGTCGCCCTCCTTAACCGTAAATTCACGGATATGGCCATAGTTCGAAAAGACCTCGCTGATCTTGCGAATATCGCCGCGCATACCGGCTCGAATAATCGATGAGTCGCCGCCAAACGCATTTGCCCCCACGTTAGTTACCGTACTCGGGATGTCGACCTCTGCAATTCGCCAATCGCTATGGAACGCCTCCTCGCCAATCGACTTCACGCCATGTGCAATCTGCGCATTCGTAAGCATCGTGCATTGTTTAAACGCTCGATCCCCAATCGATTCTACTGACCCCGGCACAATTACATTCGTCATCTTCGTACAACCGATAAAGGCTTCGTCATCAATCCGCTCCAAGCCCTCCGGCAATACAACCGTTTCAAGCTTCGTACAATATCGGAATGCTTGACTATTGATGGCCTTAAGCTTCGACGATTCAGAACAAACAAACCGCCTAATAGCTTGGCACCCATCAAGCGCTCCGGCTGCAATGCCACGAATATCGTCTACATTCGATATTTCTTCCGCGGCATCTTCCGTATAGCCGAAAACCCATCCGTCCATAATCTTGTAGCCATCAATGATCTGCCATTCGACATTCGGCAATCCATCAAGCGCATGGCAATCAATGACTCGCAACGAATCAGGGAATTTGACGCTTTGCAGCGACACGCAGCCGTAGAATTGAGACGCCCGAATCGCCTCAATGCCTTCCGTAAACGAAACCTCGGTCAGCGACTTGTACGAATAGGGATAGGTGGCAGAAATCGTATCGTCACCGACATCACCATAAAGCCGCGTCACTTTAAGCGTGCCGTAATCCTTCCTCACTTCGTAGTTCGACTCTTTAGCGGAGCCATCCCAAACTATATCGAATGTATTCTGACTTTCACCTTCATCAAGCTGAGCACCGGTGACATTAATGGAAAATGTTTCATCGGCTAATGCCCCATCCTTCATCTCTGCCGTACCACAAGTCAGCGGCACTCCATCATAAGACTTCTCCGCGCTTCCGCTCTCAACAACTATCTTCCGCGGCAAAATCGTCACGCACGCTTCTTGGATATAATCCTCGTAGTTATCTGCACTGATCTTATACCAAACCGTATACCTCCCGGCATCCTTGAAAGTCGGCGCTTCATTCATCCATGGTCCATCCGCGGACAATGCATACGAGAAACGCGGTGGGTCGATAAGCGTTATCGACTCCACTCCGACAACATTAATCGTATGCTCTTCGCCATCATACGAATATGTCGTAGAGAATGCCGTGGTCGCGATCCTCGGCACTTTCGCGGGCGTAATTGTAAGCGTCCCCTCTTTTATAGTAATCGCGTAATTATCGGCGCTCGCGCCCTCCGCCCAATTGAGAGTTACTTCGTTCTTGGTCGAGCCAACAATCGTACGCGAACTGACCGACACATCGCATTCGCCAGCAACGAATCCACCACCTCCAATCGAGTACGAAGCCGTCAATGGTTTCCCGTCATATACCTTACTCGCACTACCGCTCGTAATACTCACACTCCGCGGCAAAACGGTTAGCTCACCTTCCTGAATCGAAATATCATAATTATCTGCGCTCGCGCCCTCCGCCCAATTGAGAGTTACTTCGTTCTTGGTCGAGCCAACAATCGTACGCGAACTGACCGACACATCGCATTCGCCAGCAACGAATCCACCACCTCCAATCGAGTACGAAGCCGTCAACGGCGTCCCATCATACACTTTACTTGCGCTACCGCTAGTAATACTTACACTCCGCGGCAACACCGTCAGCTCGCCTTCCTCAATCGAAATATCATAATTACTCGCGCTCGCGCCTTCAGCCCAATTGAGAGCAACAGCATTCTTTGACATTCCAACATTCTTCTGCAAGCCCAAAGCAACGACCGAACACTCCCCCGTCACAAAACCGGCACCTTCGATTATAATCGAATCCGACACCAATGGTTGCCGATCATAACACTTACTTGCGCTTCGACTTATAAGCCTAACACTTCGCGGCACAATATTGATAGACACTTCCTCATCAACGCACTCTATAACTACATTTCTAAAACGAATATCATCACCTGTGTATTCGAAGTCTGAATTTGCGATAGAAGACTTTACTGCTCCAACCTTTTGAATCTCTGCTATCGACGTTCCGATGTATTTGATATTATTCAAATCAAAATCAATGCAATCGCATTCAAGATTGTAACGTGCCTGATGCACACACCCATCATATATTTGAGAAATGTCTTGATTGTGCACTACAACCTTAACATCCTGCTGCATAACTATCTTGCTAATTGCAACCCCCCAAGAAGAATCAGGAGTTAATGTCGAGTTCGGCTCCACGACAACACTCTCCAACTTACCACAGTAGCGAAATACATCGTTACCGATCATCGTTACGCTATCAGGAATCGTCACCGACGTAAGCGAACTGCAATTGTAAAACGCGCGATTCCCAATCGATGTCACACTATCGGATATCACAATGCATTTAACATTTGTCGGACATCCGGGTCTCCATCCGATAATCTCCTTAATCGAACTGCAACCGTCAAACGCCTCCGACCCAATCGTCGTCACACTCTCCGGTATCGTTATCGATGTAAGCGAACTGCATTTATAAAACGCAGACTCCCCAATCTTCGTCACGCTCTCCGGTATCGTTACTGACGTAAGCGAATTGCAACCATAAAACGCATACGACCCAATCGTCGTCACGCCATCGGGAATTATAACAACAGACGGACATTGTCCTTTATAACAATAAAGATACTTGCCAAAAATAACGAATCCATCCTTCTGATTATCGTAAAAAGGCGTATTTGTAAAGGCAGACAAAGAAATCGCATTAACGCCCTCCGGTATCGTCACCGACGTAAGCGAGCTGCAAAACCCAAACGCAGAGCTACCAATCGTCGTCACACTCTCCGGTATCGTAACCGACGTAAGCGAACTGCAACCATAAAACGCATAATCCCAAATCGTCGTCACGCTATCGGGGATAACCAAGTCCTTAATTTCCTCACCATTCAAGTAAAGATGATGAGCATAGTAACATGGATTTGCCCAATTATCTTCAAATGAAATCGCACACCATTTTACTAAGTCTGTTATATGCACTTCTTTTAGCAAACTGCAACCCTCAAACGCAGACGAACCAATCGTCGTCACGCCCTCCGGTATCGTCAACGATGTAAGCGAACTGCATCCACGAAACGCATGCTCTCCAATCGTCGTCACACTCTCCGGTATTGTCACCGACGCGAGCGAACTGCAACCGGAAAACGCTGACGACCCAATCGTCGTCACGCTATCGGGTATCGTTATCGATGTAAGCGAACTGCAACCGGAAAACGCAGACGACCCAATCGTCGTCACACTCTCCGGTATCGTAACCGACGTAAGCGAACTGCAACCATAAAACGCCTCCGACCCAATCGACGTCACGCTATTCGGGATCGTTATCGACGTGAGCGAACTGCAACCGTAAAACGCATAATCCCCAATCGTCGTCACGCCCTCCGGTATCGTCACCGATGACAGCGAACTGCAATTGTAAAACGCATACGACCCAATAGTCGTCACGCTATCCGGAACAACTAAATCCTTAATCTCTTCACCATTCAGATAGAGATGCTTCGCATAATAGCAAGGATTAGCGTCCGAGGAACCGAATGATATTGCACACCACTTCGCTAAATCGGTTATATGAACTTCCTTTAGCGAACTGCACCGCCAAAACGCCCAACTCCCAATAGTCGTCACGCTATCCGGTATCCTCAGCGATGTAAGCGAACTGCATCCGTAAAACGCATCCGATCCAATCGTCGTCACGCTATTCGGTATCGTCACCGACGTAAGCGAACTCCAATTGTAAAACGCGCGATTCCCAATCGATGTCACACTATCGGATATCACAATGCGTTTAACATTTGTCGGACATCCGGGTCTCCATCCGATAATCTCCTTAAGCGAACTGCAACCGTCAAACGCATACGACCCAATCGTCGTCACACTCTCCGGTATCGTTATCGATGTAAGCGAACTGCAATTGTAAAACGCAGACGAACCAATCGTCGTCACGCCCTCCGGTATCGTCACCGATGTAAGCGAACTGCATCCACAAAACGCAGACGAACCAATCGTCGTCACGCCCTCCGGTATCGTCAACGATGTAAGCGAACTGCATCCACAAAACGCATGCTCTCCAATCGTAGTCACGCTATCAGGTATCGTAATCGAGGTCAGCGAACTGCAATCTTCAAACGCATACGACCCAATCGTCGTCACGCTATCAGGTATCGTAATCGAGGTCAGCGAACTGCACCAGCCAAACGCCCACTCCCCTATCGACGTCACGCTATCGGGAATCGTGACAGAAGAAGGACAAGTCCCTTTATACTTGTAAAGGCATCCTTTCCCTAGGATAACTAAACCATCCGGCTGATTATCATAAAAAGGCGTTCCGTCAAACGCCCCCGACCCAATCGACGTCACGCTATTCGGGATCGTTATCGACGTGAGCGAACTGCAACCGTAAAACGCATAATCCCCAATCGTCGTCACGCCCTCCGGTATCGTCACCGATGTAAGCGAACTGCAACCTTCAAACGCACACGAACCAATTGTCGTCACGCCCTCCGGCATAGTCACCGACGACAGCGAACTGCAATAGTAAAACGCACCTTCCCCAATCGTCGTCACGCCCTTCGGTATCGTCACCGACGTAAGCGAAGGGCAACCGTAAAACGCAGAAATCCCAATCGACGTCACGCTATATCCGCCAAGTGTTGACGGTATGGAAAGAGATCCGGAATATTCGTTATAATATGAATTGCAGGAAGAACCGCGATAGGTAATCTCGGCATTATAGCCACCTTTCCCATCGCTAATGCGATTATAATACCAAGTCACGCCATTAACCGTGGCTTCATACTGATGCGCCCACACTCCCGCGGCAAAGAATGCGGTAAAAATAAGAGCGATAAATTTCTTCATGTCAGATCCTCCAAATCTCGTGCGCATAAAGTGCCGCGGAAGAATCCGTGCATGAAAAAAGAGCGCATTTTCTCTCATGCACTCTACAGTAGCCCTACCACAGGCCAAATCCTGAATACATGAAGAGACAATGCGCCCAGAATGAGCGCATCATCCACGTACATGCCGTTCAGGAGATGAAATAGTGGTAGTATTTCTGTAGAACGACTTGTTAGCGTTGACGCTAAATTGTTTTTGCCGCGGAATTCACCGCGCATCCGGCAGGATTTCTCCCCCACCGAACGTGTTATATTATAGCATATTCGCCGCGCTGGTTGGAAGCGGATTTTCTGGGGACAGTCCCCAAATTCTCCCACAGGCAGCTACCGATGAAGCCAGCGCGCTGAAAAGGAAATCTCAGCACGCTGAAAATGAAAAGTCAGCGTGCTCAAAAACAAAAGTCAGCACGCTGAAAAACAGAAGTCAGCACGCTTAGAACTCCAACTGAGCGTGCTCAGAATCACAAGCGAGCACGCTGATAAACAGATCACACACCGAAGTCCTCGCTCGCCAACACTCCCGAAACTTCAAACCTCGGTTTGGTTCCCCCACACCCCTTCCTTGTTCCTTAATCGATTGATTTATATTATTATTTTTTATATTAGTGGTCGCCTCACGACCCACCGTGGGTTGTTTCACGACCGACCCTAGGTCGGCTGGCGCCCCACCCTCGGTCGGCTCAAGACCTACCGATTCATACTTATTGCGTCGACTTTCGAATTTTTTATGAGGAAAATTTGGGGGACTGTCCCCGAAGAAATCTTGGGGTCTGTCCCCGAATATTTTTAAAATCACTCTCGTTTGCCGGGCGGGAGAAGTCCGGTTTCGTCAACATCAAGCCCGATGGCGTCTGTCGCGTTAAGCGGCGAGATAACCGAGCGGCCGAGCTTGGACTCAAGCGCTTTTCTGGCGGTCTTCGCGACATTACCTCCGCTTTTCGCCGCGCCGATATGTCCGGACATCGTCTCCGGCTTCGTCGCTTCGGAGATTTCCTTGGTCGATTCTTCCGCAAGCATGCTCAAGATTAGCTCCATATTGGTCATATTGTCGCGAAGATTCTCTTTCTTGAGTCCCTTAAGGCGCCTATACTCACCGGCGCTCATTCCCGACCAAGCTTTGTAGATAATGTTCGTAAGAAGCGCGAACTTCTGCTCTTCTTCAATCCCGCGCTTCTTCCACTCGTCAGTAAGCTCCTTACGAATCTCAATCGACTTCAGCCGCCGCGTTATCCACTTCTCGGTATAGCCGAGCCGACGATAATCCTCAAGCGCCTGCTGAATCGACAGCTCGGGATCTTGGAGCTGCGCAACTCTCTCAGCCGCGACTTTCGCCATCCACAGCTTAAACGGCTCTGCCTTAGGAGAAGGAATGGACTGAATGAGACGGAACATCTGCTCGACATCGGCGACATCAGTCTTATAATATTTACCGTCTGCCGCGGGCAACTTCAGTTGGTTACAATTTGTAACCGACTCGTTTCCTTCCTTCTTAAGCCGGTTCTTTAGCACCTTCCAGTAGTTTCGCGGATCCTTGCTCTCGGTCAAAACGGCAACGACATCCACTACGGAGAAATACCATTCCTCGCGCTCTTCGTTCCAAACCGAACGAATCTTCATGCTTTCAAAGATTTTTATCTCGTGCTTATCCGGCATTTTACACACTCCGACGCGAAAATAAGAGCGGCAGATTATCCGCGTGCAAGCTCCGGCTGGCGATGTGCCCAACTAGACGCGTATCACTAAACGCCTCCTGCGATTGGATTCGTCTTAGTAACTCCAGTGTTTTTGATGCGAGGGTTGTAAGGTAAAGCATCGAAAAGATTCCCTTGCCACTTGTCCGAGACACGCGATAAAAGCCAATGCACGAGGTTCGAGCGATCTCATCTGCTGAGCTTCCTTGACCACAAGCTCAAGTCCGTATCTGGCTTTGGTATTCCGCCAATCTTGCATACGTCCACGTTCCAAAACGCGACCGATAACAAAACGACGATGTTTTTCATCGTCTATCGTTTCACGATCTACATCCCAGAACAACGTAGGAGTCAATGATTTGATATAATCACTCATGTTTTCAATTATATCATATTTGCCGCTTGAGTTGGAAGCGGAAAGGCGCAAAAATCTGCCGCGTTTGACCAACTTGTTTAGGGTTATACTCGAATAGCGGTAATTCACAAGGCAAAGCAAAAGGAAAAGCACCTCGGGCGGCAACCGCTTCAATCAGCGTGCTCATCGCCTACCAATCAGCGCGCTCATCGGCGCGAGTGAGCCCGCTCATTCTCTTGAGTGAGCCTGCCCATCGGACACCGATCAGCCCGCCCATCGCCTACCAATCAGCGCGCTCACTAGCGCGAGTGAACCCGCCCATTGCTCACATCGGCTAGGGCACCTAACCAGGATCGTACCCACCGTGTAAAACAGCGTGTTGAACCACGCGAGGGCTCACTAAGCTTATCCATTCAGGAGAAGCGCAGAAAGAGCGAATAGCCGCAACGCGGCAAAAAAAAACGCACGAACGAGTTGGGTTAGGCCAAATTCGCCGACACGCTGACAAGGCAAAAGCAGGACGCTCGTCTCGGCTCGACTTCCGCCCTCCTTCACTTCTTGACTGTTTAGAAACCGGGGAGATTTTCCTGTCCGGAGACGCAGACCTTGCGCCCCTTATCGAGCGAACGATCCGAAGTATCGTAAACGACGAACTTTATCCCTTCGAAACGCTTCGAAAGCTCTTCGCGAATATAATTCGAAACCGTCTTCACGTTTCCGACGTCGTCATCGGAAAAACCGATCGAAATCGGTCGATTCAACGAACCGCTATGGCGAAGCATGTGAAAAACGTGCTCGACGAAATCGCGAATCGCATATTCTTTCGCAAGTTCCGGACGCGAAGCGTTACGAGAAGACTGAAGCTTCTCCTTGTAAATCGGATCGTTCTCAAGACGATTCAAAAAGTCCTCGTTAGTAACCGCGTTGAAACGGCACATCGAAAGATAATAATCGAGCTCTTCCACATCGCTTCCAAAGGTCTCAGCCCCATCGAACACGCGGCGATAACCGCGCAAATTCGACATCATTTCTTCACGCTCTTCTTCGCTGAGCGCGTACTTGATAAAAACGCGAACCGCCTTTTCGATCGTCGAAGGAGAGTGGCCTCGCGCGGTAACGATCGCGAAAAGTCGCCCTTCTCTAAGAGTCTTCTTCAGGGCATTATAACTCGGCCCCGGCTTTTCGCCATGCTCGACGCGCTCAAGCGCGGCAACCGTATCCTCGACGAGATGAGTATAGCCCGCATCATCCGCGAAATAACGAAACGCCTCGTCCCAGCCGCCGTTCTGAGGTGCGCGATAGTTTTTATCCTTGCGAATCAAAGCGAACGTCGAAGTGGAAACTTCAACCGGCTTCCACGATCCATCGGCCTCCAAGTGCTCGAGCTTGATCTTCGTGGGCATGTGAAGGATATTATCATCCCAATCGAAGATATAATACTTGAAGTCGCGAGTCGCGACGGCTTCGTTCACGTGGGGGAAGCGATGTCTCACAACACCTCCGCTTCGAAATCGAAGCCGGCTACCTTCGCAAGACGGATTTTGACGAATTCTCCGACTTCCACCTCTTTATCGAGATAGACGACGCCGTCGACGTCGGGAGCCTGAGACTCCATGCGCGCGACTCCGGGAGCGATCGTAAGCGCGACGAACTCTTTTTTCAGCATTCGCTTCGCTTTCACCGCCCAAAGCGCCTTCGCTTCGGCCATAACCTGTTTCTCACGCTCCTCGGCTTGTCTTCGCGAAGGACGCCCTTTCATCTTCGCGCCCTTGGTCCCCTCCTCGGGAGAGTACGCGAAACAACCGAGGTGATCGAACTGCATTCGACGAAGATCCGATAAAAGTCGCTTGAAGCGAAGCTCGGTTTCGCCGGGGAAGCCGGTCATGATCGTCGTACGCAAGGTGATATCCGGGATAAGCTCGCGCAAAACCGAAGCCGCTTCCAAAGACGCGTCGATCGCCGACTTTCGGTTCATATTTACGAGAACTTCGGGAACCGTATGCTGCAAAGGAATATCGATATACCTTACCGCATGTTCGGAATTGACCATCCACTCAAGAAACTCCTCGGTGATCTCGCTCGGATAGCTATAGAGAACACGAATCCAGAAGTCGCCGGGAATCGCGTCGAGCTTCCAGAGAAGCTTCGTAAGCTTGACCTTATGATCGCCTAAGTCGACGCCGTAAAGCATCGGGTCCTGAGCGACGATATTAAGCTCCTTACAGCCCGATTCGATAAGCGCTTTCGCTTCTTTCAGAATCGAAGCCATCGGACGCGAACGATATTTGCCGCGGATACCGGGAATCGCGCAATAGCTGCAGCGATGAGCGCAGCCCTCGGCGATCTTGAGATAAGCGAAAGCTTTACCGGTAAAGCGAAGCGCGGGAATCTTCGGCTCGATCCACTTCTCGGGAACGCCCTGCCAAACGTCGACGCCGGGGAACGCCGCTACCGCTTTCGGATAACGCTTAGGATAGCAGCCCGTAACGACGACCTTCTTATAATTGCCGCGGGCCTTAAGTTCGAGCGCGCGACGAATTTCCGCCTCCGCCTCTTCACGAGCGGAAGCGATGAAAGCGCAAGTATTGACGATAACGGTATCGGCACGATCGGGATCGGGCGACAGCGTCGCGCCCGCCTTTACGAGATTCCCGGCCATTACCTGAAGATCGACCGCGTTTTTCGCGCAGCCGAGCGAAACGAGCGCAAGAGATTCGGAAGATTTTTTCATATCAACGTTCGTAAGGAGGCGGAGAAACTTTGAACTTGAAGTCTTTCGGGCTCCAAGCGCGACCTTCGCCCTCCATAAGAGCGATTTGATATTCGCGGTAGCTTTCCTGCCAAATCATGTAAGCGATCAAAAGCCTCAAGAAGAAGCTACCGCCGATCGGAATAAAGCCGATATAATTCACGCCGAGAATCGGCAAGACGACGAGCGCCACCGCGAGCACCCGCCCGACGCACATCGCGATATAAGTCGCTTTCACACGCGGAAGGAACAGTCGAAGCGCGCTACGGAATACCCGCCCTCCGTCCATCGGAAGCGCCGGCAAGAGATTGAAAAGACCGAGCATCAAATTCATTACCGCCGCGTACACGAAAAGGCGCTGAGGAATGAACCAAAACGCGAAAGCGAGTACGAAACTCATGGCGGGGCCCGCGGCAGCCGTCAAAAGCTCTTGATACGCTTTCTTCGGCAGCGAAATCAAGCTCGCGCAGCCGCCGATCAACGAAAGCGTGATATCCCTGGTCTGATAACCGAAAGCTCTGGCGGTAAGCGAATGAGCTAGCTCATGAAGCGTGATCGAAATGGCGAGCATGATCGCCATCGCAAGCCCGAAATCGATCGAACCGAAGTCGCCGATCAATATAAGAAGCAAAAACGCGAACGTGATATCCACGTAAACCGGAATACCGAACGCGTCGAGCAGTTTGAATTTGGATTTGAACATCATCATTTATTCAGTAAGTATACCATACCGACGGCGATTCTTTCAAGCATAACTTGGGCGAACAAAATCGGATGAGCGATTATCTTACGCCATTTTCCGTTTTCCACGAAAACGCCGAGGTAACGATAATAAAGCGAAAACTGTTTTTTGACATTAGGATGAGCTACATACTTAGCGCGATAAGCGGTCATCGACTTCGAATAATATGCCTTCTTTTCAAGCATTCGAGCAAAAGAAAGCTTACTCTCATTATGAAGAAGAGCTCCTCTCAACACCTCTGCCTTCACGCCTAGCGCGAGAACTCGAATATCAAGTTCCCAATCTTCAGCTCCTGCGATCAATGTTTCATCATAGCCGCCGGTCTTTTCAAGGACGCTTTTTCGAAAGAGCCTTAAAGCATCTATTGCCGTACCATCATAGAACGAGCGCTCAAAATTGCGGGCTTTCACACGCCAAGTATTTCCGACTCTGACTTCCGGAATCCAGAAAGCACTTATGTCTCCGCCGTCACGCGTTAACGCACGAATCTTTCCAAGTATCTCCTCAATCGTCTCACGCGGAAGGATCATATCCGCGTCGAGAATCATCACCCAAGGCGAAATGGCGCTGCGCCACCCGAGATTACGCTGCGCCGAGCGTTCGGGTCCGATATCGAGCACTTTCGCGCCGAACGCTTCGGCCTTCGCTTTCGTATCGTCGGTAGAAGCGTTATCGACGACGATAAGCTCGACTTCTTCGCGAAACGACGAGAACGCACCAAGGCAATTTTCGATATTATCCCCTTCGTTCTTGGTGGTAATGACGACGCTCAGAAGCATTTCATGATTCCTCGCAAAACAAGAATACCGATCACGACCAAAGGATGACGGAACGAAAGCGGGAATGAGCTTATCGACGAGCGGACTTTTTCATCGGCGAGATACGCGATCAAAGAGCCGCGATTCTCCTTCAGCATCTCAAGCGCCGTGAGCGCGGGAGAAGCTTCGCAATACTTCCAAATCTCTCCGCCGCATTTCTTATCAAGCTCTTTACGCGCGGCATGAATGAGAAACTTGTATTGCCAGTGGCGCGGCGACTTCCACCCGGTAGCGAGGTTTCCTTCCTCGTTCGGATGATATTCGTAAAGCTCATCTGAAATCGAAACCGTCTTTTCCGCGAAGGCTACCGCCGAAGCGAGAAACGCCGCGTCTTCGAAATAGGTAAGCTTTTCATCGAGGCGAAGGCTGTGCTTCTCAAGAAAGCTACGACGAAACGCGACGCGCCAGACTTGCCCCGGCTCCTTCAACAAATCGAGCGCCCCTCCCTCGTTCCATCTTTTCACGTCCGCGAAAGAGTAGCCGAAAAACGCGGGTAGATACGCCGCCCTCACTTCTTGATTATCGCTTAAAACGTACGAACTGAGCCTGGGCCCGTTCGGGTAGGTGAAAAAGCAAAGATCCGCGCCGGTTCTCTCGAGCGCCTCAAGCGGTTTTTTGAAGAAGTCGGGCTTTACCGTATCGTCATCATCAACGAAGAAGATATACTCCCCGCGAGCTCTTTCAAGGCCGCGATTCCTCGCCCAAGAAGGCCCTTTCCCTTCTTGATCCCAACTCACGACGACTTCGATATCCTTACCGAAATCGAGCGCCGCGAGATTGATCGACTCAAGCGCTCGGTTCAGCGTCGCCCGCGCTCGGCGGGACGGGATTATCACTGACGCTTTCATGCGGGGTAATCGCCTTCGGCTCGGGGAGATCGTAACGAGTGGGATTCTTGGCCTGAAACTCCCAAGCGAACGCCTTATAGGCCTCGGCGCCTTTAGAGCGCGGATCGAGGAAGACTACCGGAGTACCCATCGACGGCGCTTCCGAAACGCGGACGTTACGCGGAATGAAAGTCTCGTAAACCTTCTCACCGAAATGAGCGCGAACTTCTTCCATAACATCGGAAGTAAGCTTAGCCTGCGAGTTGACCATCGTAAAGACGATACCATTCAAATCGAGATTGGGATTAACGGCGTCGCGAATACGCTGAATCGAATTGGTGATCAGCGCGAGGCCATCCATCGCGAGGAACTCGGCCTGAATCGGAATCAGAACACCATCCGCCGCGCACAAGGAGCTCGTCATCACAATGCCTAATGACGGAGGGCAATCGAGAATGATATAATCGAAGGCGCCGGAATCCTTAACGGGTTTTAGCGCATTCTTGATCATCTCAAGTCGATCTTCGCGAAGCGAGAATTCGAGCTCGGCACCCGCTAAATCCACTTCCGATGGAATCACATTCAAATTCGCCCATTTGGTCGGCTGAATCACATCGGCGATCGAAGCGCGACCGGTCAAAACCGAGTACATCGAAACGCCTTCCTGTTTCTCAAGGCCAAGACCTAAGGTCGCATGAGCCTGAGGATCGAGGTCTACTACGAGAACCGCGCGATGGCGGGCGCTCAAAGCCGCAGAAAGATTAACTACCGTCGTTGTCTTGCCGACGCCGCCCTTTTGATTCGCGATAGCTATGATTTTAGTTCTACGTTGCATTTCTCTCACCTTTTCATTATTAAATTACTGACCTCGCGCTTCACAAGTTCGAGAAGCGCCGCTTCCCAAGGATCGTCTTCTCCAACGATAAGCGCCGCGCTCTTATCCATCGAAGCGATAATATCCGCTTTAAGTTTTTCAACGACGTCCTTAAGACGACCGTCCACAACTCGCTCCGAATAATTGTCGCTCTTCAAATTACAACCGCACTCGAAGACTTGGATCATCCCTACCGGGCGATAGACTTTCGGCTTCATCGCCTCAAGCCGTCCCTCGCGGATACGAATTCGATAGGGGTTATCTTCAAGTTCGGAAACGAAGTGATAATTGATAAAAGTTCCTTCCGGAGTATTGATCGAACGCGACGGAGCCAAGATTATCTTGGCGTTTTTCTCAGCGTAATAACGATCGAATTCAGCGCACTTGCTCACTCGAACTCCTTATCTATATCAATCTCGGAAAGCGAGCTCACCTTCCAAGTCGCACCGGCATAATTTTGCCGAACGGCGCTCGTCCCTCTATCAAGCGCAATCACTTTCATCCCGGCTTGAAGGCCCGCCGAAACACCGACTGTCGAATCTTCGATAACGACGCAAGCTTCCGGCTCTACATGTAGAATCGAGGCCGCCTTCAAATATCCCGACGGATCCGGTTTCCCTCGCTCATATTCACCCGCGCCCAAAACCAGCGAAAGATCGTTTTCGATTCCGCAGAGCTTGGCCGCAGCGATAATATCGTCGTGAGGAGAACCGGAGACTATCGCACAAGGCGCGAAAGTCGATACTTTCTTCAAAAACTCAATCGACGGCGAAATCTTCATCGCCTCTTTATCGGTCGCGTACTTCAGATAATATTCACGCAGAATTACCGCGTCTTCTTCGCACGTAGTATTGCCGAGCATCGGGAAGCGGGCATGCAAATCACGGTCGATATCTAACCAACTACGTCCGATAACGGTCGGCAGTATGGAATCAAGCGACACCTTAGCGCCGCGATCGTTTACCATATCGACGATCGCGCGCGCCCAAAGCGTCTCGGTATCGACTAAAGTACCGTCGAGGTCGAATAGAAAAGCGCCTACCTTCACTTGTCCTTACCGCAGCACTTTTTATACTTCTTGCCGCTTCCACAAGGGCAAGGATCATTGCGCCCGACCTTAGGCTCTTCACGCACGGTCGGCTTCTCGCCTATAAGCTCTCCGTCCGCGAACTTCCAACCGCCGTCTTCCTTAACGAATTGAGAAATCTCGTGATGATTGCAGAACTCACCATTCGCGGTATAGAGCGCGCGGAATTCGACGACGCCTTCCTTATCGGCGGCGAGTCCCTTCTCGGTCTTGATGATTTCAAGGCCATGCCACTCGGCCGCGCGGCTCCATGCTTTCGACGCTTCTTCGTCGAATTCTTCCTGGATCGCGTGAGTCGAGCTCGAGCGAAGGAAATCGATCGCTCCGATAACATAAGAGGTATAACGAGCGCGCATCAACGCCTCGGCGGTTTCGGCCTTCTTTTCGCCGTTGATGATCGCTTCACAACATTCCGAGTAAGTCTTACCCGACTTACAAGGACACATATCGGTTTTGTTGATGTTCATAGGTGTATTTTACCACAATTATGGCTAATATGAGAAGTGAAAAAGCTATGAAAAGCGGTTTATCGCCGAGCTTCACGTAAACGGTCGACCCCTCGCGTAAACGGACTTTATCGACCATCGAGCCCTTCCCATCGACCAGCGGCTCACCTCGCTCGTCGATAATCCAGTTCGCGCGGCCGTCCGGAGAGACGGTTCCGGAGACGCCGGAGTTCCCGACGCGAACGACGTCGAGGCCGGTTTCGACCGCTCGCGCGGTAGCTACCGCGGCATGTTGACGAGCTTCGATCGACTCGGAGAACCAGCTGTCGTTGGTAATGAAAACGAGAAGCTTCGCGCCCATTTCCGCGAGGCGGCGAATCTGAGCGGAGTCGGTATCTTCATAACAAATCGCAAGCCCTAGCTTCTCGCCTTCGAAGTCGAGAGTCTTCAGCTTCCCGCTCGTGCAACTGCCGACCGGAGCGAGCTTCTGCAAGGCGGGGATAAGTTTATCGCCGGGAATGAATTCGCCGAAAGGTACCAGATGAACCTTATCGTAAGTCCGAAAACCGCTATCGGTATAAAGCGCCGCGCTGTTGAACTCTTTCTTTCCTTCGAATTTCGCGCCGCCCGCGATGACTGCGCGAGCTCCCGAAGCCTCGCGCAGTTCTCGGGCGAAATCGATGGCACGCGTGGAGTTGACTCGACCGAACTCACACATCGCGCTCTCGCTTAAAATCAGAAGATCAGGACGAACGTGGCTGACGAACGAGACGAGATTCGAATATACTTCCTTAGGATCCTCGTCCTTTTCTTCGCTGAAACAACAAGGGAAATTGCGCTGAAGAAGGCCGACCTTGAGCTCGGAAGCGGTTTCGGACAAGCGAACCGGGAGCTGATACAAAGCCCAGATAAGAATGAACGGAAGCAACGTCTCCAAGGGTCTCGCGGCCTTGGGGAGAGAGGGATCGGGCTTCCACATACGCTCGGCTATCGAAGCGATCGTACCGTTCAAGAGAATCACGACCGCCGAACAAAGATATACGCCGCCGAACGCCGCGGGAGATCCGAAGCCGTTCGTAATCGCCACGACGCCAAGTTGATTCCAAGCGAAACCGCCGCCGAAGCGCGAACGAACAAGCTCGAGACCGCACCAAAGAATCGGTTCGACGAGGAGAATCGTCAAAATTCGATAACGATAAGCGCGAGGACGAACCCAGGTCCAAACTACCGAGCTAAGAAAACCGAACGCGGCGAAATACAAAGCGCAGTATAACGCGAGCACTCCCCAACCCAATACGACGAGCGGCCAAGGCCCTCCGTTTTTAATGATCGCAGGCATCCAAGAGAGAGTCGCGACCCAGAAAAAGAGCCCTGAGAAAAACCACGCGAGCGCGCTCTTCTTCGCGTCGCTTCTGCGCGCGTACCAGATAAGCGGAGCGAGCGCGAATAACGCGTCGATCCCCTCGTTCATCGGCGCAAACGCGGCCCAAAGAAGGAATCCGGGAAGAATCCAGGCGAATTTAGCGAGACGAGAGAGGACTTGCGCGATCATCATTTATCCCAACTCAAGTCGAGGCGCGTCGAGACTCCTTCAGGGAGATCGAAAGTGCGCGGCACCTTCTTCGTCGTCACCCAAAGTCCGCCGCGCTCGAAGACCTCGAGCTCAACCGGATTCGCCGCGGGAGTATTGAGCGAAATGAAAAGCGGCGTCGACTGCTGAGCAAGAAACTCGACATGATAACCCGACTCGGCGAGGAACTGTAAGTTCTCGCGCGTATTCTCGGGGCTCGCGACGAAACGCTTTACGCCCATCGAAGAAAGCTCCTTCAATGCGCTCAAGTTAAAAGCGTATAAGGTCCAGTCGGCGGTTATATCCTTTACTCCCAGGAGCTTCAGCATCCTCAAAGTCGCGAGATCGCTCGCCTCCCACTTCGTAAAGCCTTTCCGAATGAGGCCCTTAACGGCTACGCGGAGCTTGTTGAAGTCAGGCTCCTTCGTGTAGACGGGAGTCGCAAGGCGGTAGAGAGGTGTAGGTGTAGGAAGAAGGTGTAGGGCTAAAGGATCGATCGTGATGATGATCTCGTCGAAGTCGCCCGACGGGATCTTTTGACCCGCGTAAAGCTTAACCGTCTTCAACGTTTTGAAATCGATAGCCGAACACACGTCTTCCATTTCGCCGTTGTTCGCCCTTTCGATCGATTCGCGGCGCTTTTTCTCACGCTCCTCATCAAGCGCTTCGACGAGATCGCGCCTAAGATCGTTAAGAACGCTCATCGGCGCAAAGAGCTTCTCGGGATCGTTCAGCTTAAGCGTACCCAAACGATATTCGGTTTCGCCGAGCTTGGAAAACGCCTTCTTGACGCCCTCGTAGGTCTTGTCGGGATTCTTCGCTTTTTCAAGCGAGCAGACGATTTCGTGGCCGTTCGCGACGATCTTGTCTTTAAGGAGCGTGACCTCGATATCGATGACCTCGCGCCCTTCATAATCGCTCGGACGGAAGCTCGGGATCGGAAACGCGCGCTTGACGGCCTGTGAAGCGCTTTGATAGACCTTCATCCCGCTCTTAAGGTCGCGCGCGAGCTCTTCAGAGACCAGGATCTCAACGTCGGTACCCGCGAGGACTTCGAAAACGCTGCGACGCGAAATCGCCTGGCGCATTTCCGAAATGCCCATCCCGAGCGGCGTACCGCCATCGGACGCGGCGAATTGAAGTCCATCGTGCTTTTCGAGCGCGCGAGAAGTGTGAAAACGAAGCCAAAGAAGTCCTTCACGATCCTTGGTGATGCGTTTGATGACGCCGATTTCCGCGCCGAGGTGGCCGAGCGAATCCGGATCGATCACCGGCTCCTTATTCGTTTTATCGAGATAAAGCTTCGTGGTACGGCGCGAAAAGACGGTTTCAAGATCGGAAGTCGTGACCCCGCGCGTCCCGTCCAAAAGTTGACGATAATATTTCGTGACCGAGGCGACGTAAAGTTCGCTCTTCATTCGCCCTTCGATCTTCAAAGAGACGACCCCCGAGTCGATGAGCCTTCGGACGTCTTCGCCGACGCGCAAGTCCTTCATCGAGAAAGCGAGCGTCTTTTTACCCTCTTCGTTTTCGTAAGGAAGACGGCAGCAATAGGGACACTTGCCGCGATTTCCGCTTCGCCCTTTCTCCATCGCGCCGAAAAGGCAAAGACCGGAAATCGAATAGCAAAGAGCTCCGTGAACGAAGACTTCGAGCTCGACCCCGGAGCGCTTCGAAATCGACTGAATCTCCTCGAGCGAAAGCTCACGCGCGAGAACGACGCGCTTGAAACCGAGCTCCTTCATCGCGAGGACGCCCTCGAGATTGTGGGCGACGAGCTGAGTGGACGCGTGCAGCTCCAAATCGGGGAAGTACTTGCGAGCTAAACGCGCGACGCCGATATCTTGAACGATAAGCGCGTCGGGCTTGATGTCGTTAAGCTCGGCAAGCGCTTCGATAACTCCCTCGATCCGATCTTCGTCGATAATCGTATTGAAAGTAACGTAAACCTTTTTGCCGCGCTTTTTCGCTACTCTCATCAAATCGCGAAGCTGCGAAGGCGCGAAATTATCGGCGAACGAGCGCGCCGAATAGTCGTTCAATCCTAAATAAACGGCATCCGCTCCCGCTTCGAACGCGGCGAGAGCGGTATCGAAATTACCGGCAGGAGAGAGGAGTTCCACTTCCATCACTTAGTCCAAATTTCCAAAATACGCTTCTCGTAGGCAGAGGCATTCATCGTCGGCGTCGCCCATGTGTGAGTATAGTCGGTAGAATACTTGTCGTTGCCGAGATAGTGTTGAGCGAAAGGCCCGATGCCGATTTCGTTCACGCCCTCGACGCCGAAACGATTGAAGGCGAAAAGGAGCTTGCCGTCTTTCCAAGCTTGGAAGCGACCATACCCCTCATTCTCATACTTGATCGTCGCGTCTGGAAGCGCAACGGCAATACGCGGAAGATGATCCTTTCCGGGACGCTTAAGCTCCATCAAATACGCGACCTCGCCCTTTATCTCGGGGAGATCGAAACCGCCCTCTTTGGAGAGCTCGATCGTCTTGGAAAGCTTAAATCCCTTCGCTTTCAAGTCATGCCTTATCATCGAGCCGTGCTTTTTCGCGGGGGCAACGAGTTTCGGAGCTTTAATCGCCTTTTCGATAACCGCGGCAATCACGTCGGAAGTATGGTCGTGACCTTGCCAATTCGGGTGGAAAGCGTCGAGATAGTCCCCGTTCGCGCGTACGACCACGGGATTCAAGTCGGCGAGAAAGACATGATTCGCGGGAAGCTTCGCGACGAGTTCTTTGATTCGCGCATTGTAGTCGTTCACTTTTGCGGTATTGCCGGGCATATCGAGGATCGTGCAAGCGACGATTCTCGTCTTCGGATAGCGTTTCATCAACGTCTTAAGAAGCGTCTTATAACCGTCAAACGCTTTTTCGACGGGACAATTCCGCATAAGATCGTTCGTGCCGATCTTGAAGACGATAACGTCGATATCTTCACCCGCCTGATCGAGCAAGGCTTCCATCGAATCGAGATAGCCCGCGCGGAAACCGTCGGACCAGATTCGCTGGCCCGAGATACCCGTATGCGACCACCAACGTTCGGGGATTTTCGAGCCCTTTCCGTCGACGTTTTTCAGCGTTCGAAAGCCGACCGATTCAACCTCGAGGCCCTTCGCCTCAAGCTTTTGGCACAAGGGAATACGGTAGTTGGCCAGATTGTTGCTGCCCTCGGTAATCGAGTCTCCGAGCGGCAGAATGCGCAACGTAGCGGCGAAAAGAGCGGTTAAAAGCATGACTTAGAGTCCTTTGAAGTCGAGGGTCGCGAAGTAATCGTCCAAGGTCTCGGCGCGGCGAATCTGCGTAACCGAGCCGTCTTCTTCGAGCAGAAGTTCCGCCGAACGGAGCTTGCCGTTATACTGGAAGCCCATCGCGTGACCATGAGCGCCGGCGTCGCAAATGACGACGATATCGCCGCGCTCGAGAACGGGAAGAACGCGCCCGATCGCGAACTTGTCATTATTCTCACAGAGGGATCCCGTCACGTCATAGGTCGTCGTATCGCCGGAGTTTTCCTTCCCCGGGACGACGATTTCGTGATAAGCGCCGTACAAGGCAGGACGCATGAGGTTAGACATGCAGGCGTCTAACCCGGCGTACATACGATACGTCTTCTTGATGTGGCGAACCTTCGAGACGAGATAGCCATAAGGTCCGGTGATCGAACGGCCGCACTCCATGTAGAGCTTGAGGGGTTTAAGACCGTTCTTGACGATAATCTCTTCGTAACCCGCCTTGATGCCTTCTCCGACGCGCTCGAGGCTCATCGCCGTCTGATCGGGACGATAAGGAATACCGATGCCGCCGCCGATATTGACGAATTCGAATTCGATGCCGACAGTCTCGGTAATTTCCTTAACGAGCGAGAAAAGGAGCTTCGCCGTATCGATAATATACTCGGGATCGAGCTCGTTCGAAGCGACCATCGTATGAAGGCCGAAACGCTTGCAACCGAGCGCTTTAAGTTTCGCATATCCCTCGAAAAGCTGCTCGCGCGTAAAGCCGTACTTCGCTTCTTCGGGCTTGCCGATAATCGCGTTACCGCCTTTCAAGGGGCCGGGATTGTAGCGGCAGCAAACGACTTCCGTAAGACCACCGCAAGCTTCGTTCGCGAAGTCGATGTGGGTAATATCGTCGAAGTTGATGATCGCGCCGAGTTCCTTCGCCTTCTTGAATTCTTCGGCGGGGGTGTCGTTCGAAGTGAACATGATCGACTCGCCGACGTTCCCGACCTTCTCCGCGAGGACGAGCTCGGCCATCGAAGAGCAATCGGAGCCGAAATCGAACTCTTTAAGAAGCTTCATGAGATAGGGATTGGGCGCGGCCTTAACCGCGAAATATTCCCTAAAGCCCTTATTCCATGAAAAGGCCTTTTTAAGGCGCTTCGCGTTCTCGCGAATCCCCTTCGCGTCATAAACGTGAAAAGGAGTCGGATACTTTTCGATAATCGATTCGAGTTTAGCCTTATCAAACGGTAACTTTCTCATAACTTCTCAAACCTCTTTGGTCTCTCAAACCTTCGAAACTTTAATCTTGGTGGGGTGACCATTTAAGTCGATAGCTTCGGCTTCATTCGCGGCGAAAACGACCTCGAGCGCGAGCGTCTCGTTCTTGACGTAATCGAGATGCGCCTCGAGCGAGGCCTTCATTTCCGCGTCGGCTTCGACGGTAATCGTGATACGCTGAGTGACTTCGAAATCGGCTTCCTTACGCATCGACTGAACGTTGGAGACGAATTCGCGCGCGTTACCTTCCTGAATGAGCTCAGGGGTAAGCGCCGTTTCGAGACCGACGACGATCGAACCCGTATTCGCGACGACGAGACCTTCCTTCGAAGAACGAGTGACGATCACGTCTTCGGGGTCGAGCGCAATGCCTTCGATTTCGGTCGGCATCGTCTTCGACGCGGCGATTCCGGCGGCGACGAGCTTCATCTTCGGTCCGCACTTCTTACCGAGCGTCTTGAAATTCGCCTTGAAGCTGATGTTGCAAAGTTCGGTTTCATCGGCGATAAACTCGACCTTCTTGACGTTAAGCTCGTCTTCGATAAGTTCTTCAAGGCCCTTCACGTCACCACCCGCGAGCTTGAGCGCGGCAAGCGGCTGACGAACCTTGAGATCATTGTCGGCGCGGAGACGACGACCGAGCTCGACGGCGGTCATAACGTCGGCCATGCGGCGCTCGAGTTCGAGGTCGCGCGCGGCGCCATTCGCGGTCGGGAAGTCGCAGAGGTGAACGGATTCGGGATCCGACTCGCCCTTCAAGTTCGTGTAAATCTCTTCGGCGATAAACGGCGTGAAGGGAGCGGCGACCTTCGAAAGCTGAACGAGGACGTAGCGAAGCGTACGATACGCGGAGAGCTTATCGCCGTCGTTCGTCGACTTCCAGAAGCGACGACGCGAACGGCGAATGTACCAGTTCGTGAGATCTTCGACGAACTTGACGAACGGACGAACCGACTTCTGGAGATCGTAGACATCCATCGCGGCCGTGACATCGTTGATCAACGTTTCCATCGAGGAAATGATCCACTTGTCGAGGACGTTCTCGCTATTCGGCTGAACGACTTCCTTATCGTGGAAACCGTCGACATTCGCGTACGTGACGAAGAACGAATACGCGTTCCACCAAGGAATAAGGAGGTCGCGCATAAGCTGCTTTACGCCGTTCTCGGAGAACTTCAAGGACTCGGCCTTGACGACGGGCGAATAGATCATGTAAAGACGAATCGCGTCCGCGCCGTAGGTGTTGAGCATGAGGTTCGGGTCGGGATAGTTCTTAAGACGCTTCGACATCTTCTTGCCGTCCTCAGCCAAGACGAGGCCGTTGACGATGACGTTCTTGTAGGGCGTTTCGTCGAAGAGGCATGTTCCGAGCACCATAAGCGTATAGAACCAACCGCGCGTCTGGTCGAGACCTTCGGCGATGAAGTCCGCCGGGAAGAACTTCGACGCGTCACCTTCGCCCATGTAGTGCTGCTGAGCGTAGGGCATCGAACCCGACTCGAACCAGCAATCGAGAACTTCGGGCGTGCGGTGATAGGTCTTACCGTCTTTCTTGATGACGATCTTGTCGATGAAGTGCTTGTGAAGGTCGGTCACCTTCTCTCCCGAGAGTTCTTCGAGTTCCTTCACCGAGCCGACGCAGATCATGTCTTCGGGATCGGCGTCGTTGATCCACACGGGGATGCAGCTACCCCAGAAGCGGTTACGCGAAATGTTCCAGTCGCGAGCTTCTTCGAGCCAGTTGCCGAAGCGCTTTTCGCCGACGTAATCGGGCGTCCAGTGAACCTTCGCGTTGTTCTTGGCGAGGCGCTCGTGGAGATCTTCGACGCGGACGTACCAAGCGTCGATAGCGCGGTAAATAAGCGGCGTATCGGTACGATCGCAGTAGGGATAGGAGTGGACGATGGTCGCCTGATGAACGAGCTTGCCCATACCCTTCAATTGCTTGATAATGTCCTTATCGCAATCCTTGCAGAAGCGACCCTTATATTCGGGAATCGCGTCCGTACATTGGCAGGCGTCATCGAGCGCATCGACGAAAGCGGTCATGCCCGCGTCCTTGCAAACACGGAAGTCGTCTTCACCATAAGCGGGAGCGATGTGGACGATACCGACGCCGTCGTCAGTCGTGACGTAGTCGTCGTTAGTGACGCGGAACGCGCCTTCCTTGGCCTTATCGGCAAAATACGGGAAGATCGGCTCGTAGGTCGCGCCCTTAAGCTCGGTGCCCTTGAACTCGGCAACGATTTCATACTGATCTTCCTTCTTGAAGATCGCCGTTAGCCGCGCCTTCGCCATAATGTAAACGCTCTTCGCTTCGTCGGTCACGTCACGAACCGCGACATAATCGATCTTGGCGCCCGCGCACATCATGAGGTTTTCGGGAAGCGTCCAGGGGGTCGTCGTCCAAACGAGGAGATAGACGACCCTCTCTTTCGCGAGAAGCTCCTTCACGACCTCGCTCGTCGCGGTAAGCGCCTTGGTGCGAACGGTAACCGTCGGATCTTGAACGTCCTTATAGTTGTTACCGGCTTCGAAGTTCGAAAGCGGCGTCGAAAGCTTCCAAGAGTACGGCATGATGCGGTGAGACTTGTAGACGCGGCCCTGATTCCAAAGCTCACTGAACACCCACCAAATCGTCTCCATGAACTCGGGCTGCATCGTCTTGTAGTCGTGATCGAAGTCGACCCAGCGCCCCATGCGCGTAACCGTCTTGCGCCATTCGCTCACATACTTGAGAACCATCGAGCGGCACTGCTCGTTGAACTTATCGATACCGAGCGCCTTGATTTCGGGAGCGCCGGCAACTCCGAGCGCGTCCTGCGCGAGGGCTTCGATCGGAAGGCCGTGAGTATCCCAACCGAAGCGACGCTCGACGTATTTGCCGCGCATCGTCTGATAGCGCGGGACGATATCCTTGATCGTGCCGGCGAGAAGATGACCATAATGAGGAAGACCCGTAGCGAAGGGAGGACCATCGTAAAACTTATAGCGTTCTTTGCCTTCGTTCTTCTTCAGGGACTTCTCAAACGTGCCCTTTTCTTCCCAAACCTTAAGGATTCCCTCTTCCATCTGAGGGAACTGAACCTTGTTGGATACGCTCTTGAACATATCGACTTTTCACCTTTCAAAAAAACTTAAGATATATTATACCATAATCCGCGGAAATATGATATACTACTCATCAAATTAAGCCGGGATGGTACAGTGGTCGACTACGCCTGATTTGTAATCAGGATTCGCAAGAACACGGGGGTTCGAATCCCTCTCCCGGCTCCAGGCATCGCGTTGCGATGAAGTGATAAAGTATAAGTGATAAGTGTTAAGTGAAGGATTCTCAAAATGATTGAAGTTATCCATTCCGATCACGCCCCTCAAGCTCTCGGACCGTATTCTCAAGCTCTCAAAGTCGGTGGCTTCATTTTCTGCTCGGGCCAGATTCCGATCAACCCCGAAACGAATACGATCGAGGCGACGACGATCGAAGATCAGACTCGTCAGTCGATTTCGAATCTTCGCAATGTCCTCGAAGCGGCCGGCTCCTCGCTCTCGAACGTCGTGAAGACGACGGTCTTCATCAAGGACATGAACGATTTCGCCGCGCTCAACGGAGTTTATGCGGAAATGTTCGGTGATACGAAGCCCGCCCGCAGCTGCGTCGAAGTCGCCCGTCTTCCGAAAGACGTCAAGGTCGAAATCGAGTGCATTGCCGCCGCGAGCGGACTTTAATCAAACCAGCGGTTTTCCGATTTTCGGAACCGACGCCATCAAATAACGCGTATATTCTTCCTTGGGATTGCCGAGCACCTCTTTACAAGAGCCCTGCTCGACAATCTTTCCTTTATTCATCACGATTATTCTATCGGCAATATGCTGAACGACGCCGATATCGTGAGTGATGAAAAGGAAGCTTAAGTTGAAACGCTTCTTCAAATCCGCAAGAAGATCAAGAACCTGCGCGCGAATCGAAAGATCGAGCGCCGAAACCGCTTCGTCGCAAATAAGAAGCTCGGGCTTGAGCGAAATCGCGCGAGCGATGCAAATTCGCTGACGCTGACCGCCGGAGAATTCGTGCGGATAACGATGAATGATATCCTCGGGCATTCCGACGAGGCCCAATAAACGCTTCGCCTCGCTTTCGCGATTTTCTTTAGTGCAAAGACCGTGATACATCATACCCTCGGTCAAGATATCGAGGATGGTATGACGAGGATTGAGCGAAGCCTGCGGATCCTGAAAAACGACCTGAACCTTGCGATGATATTCAAGGCGATCCCACTCGCTCGAAGGCTTGCCGTTGAAAACGATCGTGCCTGCGCAGGGCTTGTTAAGCCCGAGAATCGCGCGGCTCGTCGTCGACTTACCGCACCCGGACTCGCCTACGACGCCGAGAGTCTCGCCGCGATGGATCTCGAAGCTGACGCCATCGACCGCTCTGACGAAACCGACGGTACGAGAGAAGATGCCCTTCTTGATCGGAAACCAAACCTTAAGATCCTTAACCTCAATGATATTATCGCTCATATTTACCCTTTATAACCGGGCAAAACTGTCTGCCTCGGCGTTTTGGACATCTTCGGATAATCCAACGTGAAATGAAGCCCTCGCGACTCTTTTCGTTTCATCGCGCTCTTGACGATCAATTCCGCGCAAACGGCGAGATTACGAAGTTCAAGAGTATCGGGAGTGACGAGATAACGGAAATAATAATCGCGAATTTCCTTACGCAAAGTTTTGATTCGATGCGCGGCGCGCTGAAGACGCTTGTTGGTGCGGACGATACCGACGTAATCCCACATAAGGCGGCGGATTTCATCCCACATGTGCGAGACCAAAACCGCCTCATCGGACGGCACCGCCTGACCGATACGCCAAGAGGGAATTTCTATAGGCTTCGTGAATTTTTCGGGATGAGGACCTAAACGAGCGGCCGTCAAACGCGCACAAACAAGCGCTTCCATAAGCGAATTCGAAGCGAGACGATTCGCGCCGTGAAGCCCGGTCGAAGCGCACTCTCCAACCGCCGAAAGACCGGGAATAGAGGTCACGCCGTCGATCGTCGCCTGAATACCGCCGCAGGTATAATGCGCCGCGGGCACGATCGTAATCAGATCCTTCGCCATAGCGATTCCGAACGAGAGACACTTCGCGTAAATATTCGGGAAGCGCTCTTTAAGGTATTTCTCGCCCTTCTTACGGATATCGAGGAACATGCAATCATCGCCCGTACGCTTCATCTCGGAGTCGATCGATCTCGCGACGATATCACGAGGCGCTAAAGAGCCTCGCGGATCGTACTTCTTCATGAAGCTCTTACCATGCTTATTAACAAGAATCGCCCCCTCGCCGCGCACAGCTTCGGAGATAAGAAAACGTCCGGCTTTCGGATGATAGAGACAGGTAGGATGGAACTGGATGAATTCCATATTTTCGATTTTCGCTCCCGCTCTCCACGCGAGCGCGATTCCATCACCGGTAGCGGTATCGGGATTGCAGGTATAAAGATAGACTTTACCGCAACCGCCGGTAGCCAGAATGGTATTCGGCGACTTTATAGCGTAAATCTCTCCCGACACCTTATCGAGCACGTAAGCGCCGACACAACGATTTTCCCCTTCTATCCCGATGCGCTTCGTCATGATAAGATCGATCACAATCGTTTGTTCTCTCAGCGAGACCGGAGACATCTTCTTGATTTTACGAATCATCGCCGATTCGCACTTTTCACCGGTAATATCTCCGGCATGGAAAATACGTCTGGCGGAATGTCCTCCCTCACGCGTCAAATCCCAACTTCCGTCTTCTTTCTTGTTGAACTTAACGCCGCAATCGATCAAATCCTTGATACCTTCAGGTGCATGCTCGCATATTTTATGCACGACTTCGGACTTTCCAAGCCAAGCTCCGGCGATCATAGTATCGCGCGCGTGCTTATCGAAATTGTCGCTCTCGTCCATCACGCAACAAATTCCGCCTTGAGCGAAATTGGAATTGCAGTCTTGAAGTCTACCTTTAGTCGCGACGATCACCTTACCATAAGAGGCGAGATGCATCGCGGACATGAGCCCCGCCATGCCGCTACCGACGACGAAATAATCACATTCGACGATTTTCATTTTAGAAGACCTGCTTCTTGCGAAGGAAGAAGAAGATTGCCGCAATCGCGGAACCGAGCGCAATGGAAATACCCATCACGATCGCGAAAGCATTGGCATGGTCCTGAAACGGAAGCGGAATATTCATGCCGTAAAGAGAAGCTACCAAAGTAGGCGCCGCCAGCAAAATCGTCGTCGCGGTCAAGTACTTCATCACGTTATTGAGATTATTGTTGATGAGCGAGGCGAAGGTATCAAGCGTTCCGTTCAAAATATTCGCGTGAATCGTAGCGGTTTCAAGCGCCTGCTGATATTCGACCATCGCATCCTCGAGATAATCTCTATCATCCTCGGAAAGCTTAAGTTGACGCGCCGTATTCGCGCGAGCTAACGCGATAGTATCGGCCTTCAAGCTGGTAGTGAAGTACACGAGCGTTTTTTCCACCGTCAGCAAGCGTAGCAACACCTCGTTGGAAATCGACTCATGGAGCTCATCTTCGAGATTGTGCGTCGTATTGTGAATGTCATTGATATAACGCAAGAAGAGAACCGCTCCGTGCCACAGCAAACGAAACGCGAAGCGATACTGATCCGAAGGCGGACAAACGCGGCGAATCTGATCAAGGAACGCGGTAGTGACCGGAGTCTTGGCGCTACAAACGGTAATAACCGATTTGCCGAAAAGAATAATACCGAGAGGAATCGTTCGATAAGGCGCGATATTCGCCGCGTCCTCATCTTCCTCATCGATATCGATCGCCATGGGCACATGAACGATCAAGAGCGAAGAATCGTCTTCGTAATCGAAACGAGGCCTTTCGCCGGCATCAAGCGGATCGGTCAAAAAGTCACGCGGAACATCGGAGAACTTAAGGACAGCTTCAAGTTCCGTGGTCGAAGGTTCGACGAGATTAATCCAACAGGACTCGGAAAACTCATAAGTTTCCTTGAGTCCGCCGTTTTCCCATTGGTAAATCGTCATCATGGTTCTTATTCCTACACCTTTGACCTACACCTATTCTTACCCCAACTGGGATAAAAATCTCACATCATTCTCGTAGAGCCAACGGATATCCGGGATGCCGTACTTGATCATCGCGATACGCTCGACGCCGAAACCGAAAGCATAACCCGAGACTTCTTCGGGGTTGTAGCCGACGTGCTTGAAAACGCGCGGATCGACCATACCGGCGCCGGCGACTTCGATCCAACCGGACTGCTTGCAGACGTTACAACCCTTGCCCTTGCAAACATGGCAGGTGAAATCGACTTCGACCGAGGGTTCGGTGAACGGGAAGAAGTGAGGACGGAAGCGAACCGTGACGCCGTCGCCCATCATTTCCTTCGCGAAATAAGCGAGAACGGATTTCAAATCGGCGAGCGAGACCGGCTTCGTATCGACGTAAAGGCCTTCGATCTGGTGGAAGTTCGCCGAATGAGTCGCGTCGGTCGTATCGCGGCGATAAGTGCGCCCGGGACAAATGACTCTGACGGGCGGCTTGTTCCCCATCATCGTACGGATCTGCACGGGCGAAGTCTGAGTGCGCAAGAGGCAATCGTCATTGAACCAGAAAGTATCCGAACGATCCTGCGAAGGATGATGAGGGGGCGTATTGAGCGCCGTGAAGTTATTGAAGCGAGTTTCGAGCTCGGGACCGTCGGCGACCGTAAAGCCGAGGCGCGAGAAAATCGCCGCGGATTCTTCAATAACGCGAGAAAGCGGATGCTTGTTACCGAGGCCGAACCAGCGCCCGGGGAGCGTCAAATCGGCGTCGACTTTCGCCTCCGTAACTTTCGCCTCGCCCTTCGCGCCAAGCGCGGCTTCTACTTCGGCGCGCCACGCCTGAACGGCCTTACCGAACGCGGGGCGCTCCTCCTTGGGAACGTCCTTCATCGCCTTGATAAGGGCGGGAATCGAGCCGTTACGGCCGACATATTTAATACGCAAAGCTTCGACTGCCGCGCCAGTCGTGGCGGCAGAGATTTCCTTAAGGCTTTCGGCCTTGGCGATTTCAAGTTCAGCGAGTGTCATATAACCTACTCCAATTTTCCTTATTATACCATAATCCCCGCTCACTTCGCAACCGCGACATAACCTTAAGAAAGGCGTGTCACAACCCTTTGTTTCCGAGATTTGCGCGTCGTATCGTCTTGAGGGTATCCGCAACGGCTTCTGAGGAAGGCGCCAGCTTCTGCGCTTCAAGCGCGAGGCGAAGCGCCTCCTCGGTTTTTCCTTGATGGAAACAGACTATCGCCAAATTGTTGATAACGGCGACTTCGTTCGGACGAGAGGAAAGAACCCTGCGGAAGTGGCTTTCTGCGGCCGCCCAATCCTTCTCTATAAGATTGCGCATTGCCACCGCAAAATTCGCCTCCGCATCGTCCGGATTCGACCGTAGAATCGGTATCGCATAGCAGCACGCCAACATGAAATCAGGTCGTGACAGCGCAACACGCAAGCCCTCTCGAGGCGTCAATGTCTCTCCTTTCCCGGCGGCCATCCAGTCCAGTTTTCTGACCAGCGACTTAAGGTCCGCGTTCTTATCATCAAGCGCATCCGCGCGTTCATCAATCGCGTTAGCTTCTGCCAGCTCTCCATTCTTGCGCGCTACCGCCGCACGAAATCTCAAGAGCCTCGAAAGTCGCCACTGAAGCGCGTTCAAGAGCTCGCCCGAAAGGCGGTCGTATGTCTCAGAAGAATCGAATTCCTCATAAAAGGCCAAAATACGCTTCTCCAGCTTTTCTGCCGCCTCATGCGAGTTCTGGACCGATTCAGGCGAAATTCGAGTACGCGCAACAAATCCAAGATACTCCGGATCGGGTTTCTTAGCCTGCGCAAACATCTCAACTCCAAGTTGCATCGCCGACTCGTCCAGTCTCGCCGGCTTATCCAGTATCCACGACTTCAACGCCTCTGCCGCCCCGGAAAGGATCAAGCGATCTTCATCATCGGCAACATCACGATGATTGAGAATCTTCGTTCGTGGTCCTCTAGGTGCGAGGAGCGAAAGCGCCGTCACCCTTTCGCCGCGTCGTGCAGCCTCCAGCTCAAGTGCCGCGTCAAATCGCCCATCAGTGAAAATCCACCTGACCCCCTTGATTTCATCTACGGCGAGACTAATTCCGTCAGATACCAGCTCGGAAACTGCGCGGAATTGACGATCTCGCCAAAACGGCAGAGCGCCGATTATCAGTATCGCGAAAATCGTCTGCGGCAAATAACGGCGCATAATGCGCGATTTCACGTGCAAAAACTCCGCAAACCGACCATAGCGTGGATTTGCGTCAACATCCTCCAACGCCTCGGGGAACGAAAAAAGCCAAACCATTCGCTCGCTGCGACAATAAAGGTTGATCGCCCAAACGGCAAGCGAATAGACAAAAGCCGAAACGGCCATATAAAAGAACAGAAGCGTAAGCATCGGGGATACGACCTTAGCCGATGTCCAGAACCAGAAACCCGGAAATTGCACGAATTGCGAATAAACGACAAGAATCAAAACTAGATATGTAAGCCCGGGAATGAACGGTAGCGGCGTATCGAGATCAAGACACGAACGAAAGAGTTTGCGCGCCAAGATAAACGGCACACAGGAAACGGCAATCCCCGCGAGCCAACCCCCTAAGCTCGAATAAGACATTACTACGCGAGCATAAGCCTTCAGCATCTCAAATATGATATCTATAAACGTTGTCCACCCACAGGCCTCAAAACCGCCATGATGATAAAACCATCTCACATTAAATGCAGTCGTCAGAACGGCAAACCAGAAGAAAATGCCCGTCAAGTGCCAACGAATGCTTTGACGCAAAGCAAGGTTACAAATCGGCAAATCAAGGTTATAAGGCCTCCAAATGAACATCAGAGATTTGACCAGAATAAAGGCAAAAAGCACAAAGCCGAGCGGTGTTTCGGCAGCAGTTACGCCGACAATCGCCATCGCAAGATAGAGCGCCCACGTCCCACCCGAGCGCAGGAAGCGCCGCATGAGAAAAAGCGCCGTAATCGCAAGTGCGGTAAGAAACGTCTCCGGACCGAAGAAACGCCCAAGTCTTCCCATCGGAACCGAAGTCGAGATAAGAAGCGTTCCAAGAGCAACGATGCCGCGGGGGATCGCAAAGCGCCACATCGGATGTCGGATGTGCGGCGCAGAAGCGAATTCCAAAGAATCACGAAGCGTTAAGTATGAGAGCGCGGCAAAAACGAAAACAGTCAAACTACCTAGGCAGCGCAAAAGAGCAAACGTATGATCAAGCCCGGCAATCTTCAGAAGGCCTTCAACACCGATACGCCAAAGCCCAGGGTAGGGAGAAAGCGGCGGTCTTAAACCGACTGCCGCGGCAAGCTCCTCCCAAACTTCAGGCGGAAGTCCCACGGCAGAGGAAAATAACGCCCAAACCGCCGCAACACCCCCGAGGCAAAGCGCCAAGCAAACATCCCAACGATCAAGTCCGCTGAAGACACCCTTATCCGTGCGGAAATTATTATAACCGATCGTCATACCCGCCTCCTCAGATTAATCACCGCGAGACCCAACAATATCAAAAACGCACCTGACGGCTCAGGAATGGCAACCGTCGGAGCCCAAGCGGCCGAAATATTCGGCATGGACAAAGAATCGGAGTAGACATGACCGGCCGAGACAAGATCTTGATAACTCGACACCCCGGAAACACCCGCGACGAACCACCGATCTTCTCCGAAGGGATCGGTATTGGGCTTACCGTAGTTCATGATTTCTACGAAAAACCCGTATTCGTTCGACGTATAATTGGAGATATCCGCCCAGCTCGCGCCGGTCATATAGTCGCCTTCATTCCCCAACATGGCTTCGTCCGAACCATCGGCGAAATTCAGATAGGAGATAACGTTATCCATGTCACCGTCCCTGACGACGGCAATATGAGCGAACTGGAATTCGATTTGATTCTCCGACGCGTCCCCCATCCAATAGATGACTTCCGCGTGAACTATAAGACTAAAGAGAATCAAAGCTAAGAAAGACAGGCGCTTCATTTCGTCACCTCCTTCCCGATAACAGGCCAAACAATTGTCGGATTTCCTCCGCGCGAAACATACCAGAAACCGGTACCGGCCTTAACCTTCGGAAGGTCGGTGACGCGCTTCGTCGTGTAGAAAGTCTTACCGCCAACCGTCGTCGGGACACGCGCGTCATAACCCCACTTCCCGTTCTTATAGGTGTACATGATCGGCTCGGGCCCATCAGTCGGGACGAAGATCTGGTCGTTAAGCTCCTTCGCCGAAGTCGTCGCGGCGATTGAGCCGGAAGTCGCTTGTACTGACTGGATATCGAAGTCCTCGATATCGGGCGCACCGATCAGATGATGAACCGCCGATTCACGATTTGCCGCCGCGGTGATGCGAGTCGTCGCCGCAGTCGTCGGCACCTGACCGATCAGATAGACCGGCTTCGTCGGATTTGTGCGCGAGAGCATCACGCCGACGCCGCGCGCGACCCGCGCCTCCGTCGCCGACGGCAACGCAACCGCCTCATCATTCTCGACAAGCGTGACAGGCGCAAGGACCTTTTCTTTCGACACGGCGTAGGATTCATAACGACCCTTCGCGAGCGAATAAACATGAATCATGTCGCCTTCCTCGAGCGTCGCCGTCTTGAGAATATCCGCCACGGCGATGTCGCGATCCTCTTCTGGCGCGAGCGCCGTCCAAGGAGTCGTGAGAATCGTGTTAGTCATCGCCGATTCGACCTTCAAAAGTCCGAACGTATTGACCGTCTTAAGTCCTTCTCCGAGCAGGAGATCGCTCGCCTTCACATTCGCGGACGCAACAATATTCGAGGTGAAGACGCACTGAATCGAATAATATCCCGTCGGGTCATCACCGTTCAGCGCGATATCGAACGACGTCCCCGTCTGATAGGGCGAGGGATTCGTCTTCGTCGCGCCCTTAGGCATCGTATCAAGGCGGAAGTGAACGGCATAATCGCTTTCGGGACGCGTAACCGTCTCTGGGTAAAGCACGCGCATCTTATCTTTATCGGTCATCTGCACGCCGTTGATCCAAAGCTTCGCCTTATCGTCGAGCGGGTCGAGACCCAAAAGATAGCTCTGCCACTTCTCGTACCCGTTCGCGCCCGAAACGCGAAGTCCGTCCGAGGCCTTCTTCAAACCCTCGGACTCGGCCCAAAACGCGAACTCGGGCACATTAAGATCGAGCCACGCGGACGGAATCGTAATCGGCAAGTGCGGATTTTCCGAACCAATCGTCAATGTCTTCGTCGGATCATCAATGACCTCGAGATTACCGGGAATAAAGGTGACCGTGTAGTTCGAATCATTCACGATGCTCGAGAGGATAATCGCGCCCGCGTGCGTGCCGACCGCGGCATGACCCGCCTTGGACTTCGCGATGACAGCCTCGTTCCATCCGAGCGTCACCGTCGGCACGTCGCCGTCGACAAAGCCGTTATCCGTCCAATCGCCGACGCCGTCGTTGAGATTCGGACGCGCTTCGGCGAACTTCATCGTCTGCAACGAAGCCGTCACAGTCACGGGTTTCTTATTGATCGTGCCGCGCGTCGTGAACGGCGCGGTATAATCAAGCAGATAGTTGGATAAGACAGCACCCTTCGACTCTTCGATATTGAGCTCGGTCACACGGAAGTAATCCGCTCCCGTTCCGGCAAGCGCCGACACGAACTCGCCCGTCGCCGTAGCCGTCAGAACCTCACCGCCTTCCGTACCGGGGATAACCTGACCGATCGAATCCGCGTACGCGGTCGTACCGTCATACGCCTTCACCGCATCGGAAAGAGTCAGCGTCAGCGCCTTCTTCGTAATTGACGCTTTTGCCGCGTCCGTAAAATGGACGTCGTAGTTCCGCACATCCGCGCCGCCGAGATACTTCTCGTCGAAGCCGGTCGCCGTCACCGTCTTCTCCGTTCCAACGTTCTTCGTATCAAAATCGTAGCGCATTTCGGCATCATCAAGCGCGAACGCATCGCCATCGATGAGACCCGCATAGGTAAACGCGCCCTTCCGCGTCGCGGTCGTCGTCGCGTCGTAGACCTTGTCGTTCGCTTCGAAGCTGATCGTCAGCTTAATGGCCTTCAGTTCGGCGGTCGCCGTCGGCGTGAAGATGAAGTTGTAGTTATCCTTATTCGTCCCGTCGCCGGCCGTCGCAAAATCATGCGTCCAACCCTCTGCCGTCACGATCTTGTCCTTACCGACATGCTTGTCGGCAAAAGTATAGGACATCAACCCGGCGTGATCATCAGTCACGGAGAAGGAATCTCCGCCCACAAGGTTGTCGAACTTGAAGCTTCCGCTGACGTGCGTCGCTTCCGTGGTCTGATCGTAATGCTTGTCGTTCGCTTCGAACGTCACGACCGTCGTGCGCTTCGTGATTCGTCCGGGCGTACCGAAGGATTCGGTCGTATTGAAGTTCGCGTTCATGTACGTTCCTGTTTCCGTCAACTCGCGGACATCCTCCGTACCGTGTCCCGCATAACGGATGACGTAGTTGCCGAAGACCGCGCCGTTCTCGCCGATGATCGTGAGTTCATTGACCGTCACGTACGTGTCGGAATCTCCGACGTGCAGATCCTTGTATTCGCCCGAAACCGTCGCGGTGAAGGTTTCCGATCCCGCACCCTTCAGCGTCCTCACGAGCGTTCCCTCGCGGAGCGCAGTCGCCGCGTCGTAGACCTTATCAGCCTTCGGCAGGTCGAGACGAAGCACCATCTTATCGATCGTCGCGGTCGACTCGTCCGTAAAGGCGACGGAGTAGTTATCCTTATCGACGCCGCGGAGATACGCCTTGTCGTAGCCCTTGCCGGGCACGGTCTTAACGACCTTGTTCTCGGCGGCGTTCTTGCCCGTGTTCGCGACCTCGTCGACATCGACGAACGCGTATTCCATCGCGGAGTCGTCAAGAGTGACGTCATCCGTCTTACCCTTGTCGTCGACGAGTAGCGGCGCATAAGTGAACGCGTCGCGCGTCGCCTTCGGCGTCGCGTCGTACGTCTTGTTCTTCGTCGTATAGGTAATCGTGAGCGGCGCGGGCGTGATATCCGCCGGAGCCGTCTTCGTCAGCGTAAACGCATAGTTCGAAACCTTCGCCGGAGCGGCAACAGCCGATATCTGCGCTTCGAGAGTTCCGTTCGGAACCGCCGTCACCGGCTTCGCGCTGCCGACATTCTTATTGTCGAACGTATAGATGAAGCCCGCTTCGTTCATCGTGAACGATTCGCCGTCCACAAGGTTGCCGAACTTGAAGCTGCCCGGCGTCACCGTTGCCGCTACTAAAGCGTCATATTCCTTATTCTCGGCCGCCCACGTAATCATCGACGGACGCTTCGTGATGTTACCGACCGCCTTGTTCGTGAAGGTGAACGAGTAGTTATCGAGACGTGTGATTGCATTGCCGGTAGAAATCTGCTTCGGATCATAGCCGACGTAGGTCACTTCGACCGCCGTACCAACATCGCTCTGCGCGTACGTTGCGACGAGCTGCGTCTTATCGAGATTGAAGCTTTCGCCCGCAACGAGGTTCGAGAAGCTCTCGATCTGCGCCGTCGTCTTCGGCGTGCCGTCATAGACCTTGTTCGCCGGCTTTACCGTAATGACCGTCGGACGCTCGGTAATCGTCGCACCCGTCGTCGACGTGTAGCTCGCCGCGGAGAGCTTGTAGTTCGCCGCGTCCGCGCCCGTAATCGAAAGCCCCGTCGCCGTCACCGTCGCGGCTTCAACCACGTTCTTCGAGTTGTAGTTGTAAGCGCCCTTGATATCAACAATATCATCCGCGACATTATTGACAAGCTCGTGATTCGACTGCTTCGCGGAAGTATTGCCGTCATAGACCTTGGTGAAGCCAGAACCGTTCAGCGTCATTGAGAGGTCGCGCTTCGCGACCGTTAGCGTGCCTGCTTTGTAGGTAATCGCGTACGAATCGGTGACATCGCGCGTATCAATGTCCGTCACGATAATCGACTTCTTCACAATCGCGCCAGTCTGCGCGCCGGCCTTATAGTTACCCGAGGACGACTTCGGAATCGACGCGGAGTAGTCAAGTGTAACTTGGACATGATCGCCGCTGATCGAGCCCTCCTCGCGCCAATCGGCCTCGTCGCCTCCGTCGATTGCCGTATTGATTTCCGGAATCGCCTCACCATACGTCATCTCCTGACCGTTCGCAGTCACCGTCATCGGCTTACGATTGATACGACCCGCCGTGAAGAAGCTGCCAGGGGCATTCGGCATAACATAGTCGATCGCTCCGGCCGGCAACTCCAATACGCGATCACCCGCATACGTCACCGTGTAGTTGCCGAGATCCTGTCCGTCACCGATCCGGAACGCGAACGCATCGACGCGGAAGTAATTGGCCGTCGTCTCAGTGTGGACCTTGTCGACGAATGCGCCCGTCGCCTGAACGTCCAACGATTCGCCCTTGGCAATATTCGCGACGATCGGCGCGAGGAGCTTCGGTTCTTCACCGTCGAGATAGAGGACCGTGCCGTCATACGTCTTCTCGACGAGCGCGAACGCGACCGTCACGGGACGACGCGTGATCGCTGCGGACGAAGTCTCGATGAAGGACACCTCGTAGTTCTTGACGTCCGCACCTTCTAGAAGCTTCTGATCGAAGCCCGTCGCGGTCACGACAATACCCTCGCCGACATCCTTCATCTTGAACGCATACGACATCGTCTTATCGTTGAGCGTCAAAACGTCGCCCTTAATGAGTTCGCCATAGTCGAAGACGTCGCGGGTCGCTACCGTGGTCGCGTCGTAAACCTTATCCAAAGTCGTATACGAAATCGTCATCGGCTTCTTGGTGATATTCGCCTTCGCCGTATTCACGAATTCAAACGCGTAGTCGCTCGGAACGGACATCCCTCCCGTGGAGGCGGATGCGATAAACGCGACATTGTAACCGCGCGCCGCAACCGTCTTCCCTTCACCGACGTTCTTATCCGAAAACGCGTAGCTCATCGACTCGTCATTGAGTGTGAACGCCTCGGCGAACGATTCCTCATTCGCGGCGATAAGGCCCCCGAATCCGAACGGGTCGTCAGTACGCTCGGCGGTGGTCGTCGCATCATACATCTTGTTCTTCGCCGCGAAAGTAATCGTCGCGGACTTCGGATTGATCGTCGCCGTCGCGCCGAGATTATGAGTGAACGCGTAGTTCGACTTGATCGCGCCCGTATCGTCAACCGCGGTGATGAGATCGTTCGAGTAATCGACCCAAGTCACATCCTTGCCCGTCGCCGCGTGACGATCCGCGAACGCACCGGAGATCTGCGCGAGGTCGAGCGCGAACCGCTCGTAGCCCACCAGCGGCGCGAACGCCGCGCTCTTCGCCGTGGCGCTCTTTTCGCCGTCGTACGTCTTGTCGTTCGCGGCCGTCGTGACCGTCGTCAACAGCGGCGTGATTGTTGCGCCCACGTCGGAGACTTCCATGACATCCGCGAGCGTGTAGTTCGCCGCGTCGGCACCCGAGAGCGCGAGATTCGAGAAGATAATCGTCGTCGCCGCCAAAACATCCTTAGAATTGTAGGCAAACGATCCCGTCACATCGACTTCATCGGATGCCTCATTCTTCGCGAGCGCCGCGGTGATGTTGTTCGTGATCGCGTGGTTCTCCTGCTCCTTCAGAACCGCCGTCGTGCCGTCATAGACCTTCGTGATGCCCTCGCCTTCGACGAAAACCGTCAGTGTGCGCGGCGCAACCGTCAGCTCTGCCGAGGTGTACGAGACATCATACGAGTCGGTGACGTCCTCGCCGCGCGCGTCAGTGATGACGACGGACTTGAGCTCAATCGCCTCTTCATGCGTCTTCGCAGTGAAGTTGCCCGAGGTCGACTTCGCGAGCTCGCTCGAATAGTTAAGTTCGATCACCGCCGTATCACCTGCCGCCGTCGTCTCCGTCGGAACGGTCAAATCGGGATTGTCGTCACCATACGTCATTGCCTTCGACTCCGCCGCCACGGCGAACGGAATGCCGCGAATCGTCGCCGTCGTATTCGGGTCGAACGTGAACGCGTAGTTTCCGAGAATCGACTTATCGTTCTGAGGTGCGATAAGCGGCAGTAACTCTCCGTTCAACGCCACGGTCACCGGCTTATTCGCGCCGCGATGTTTGTCGGCGAACGCGGCCGTAATCCCCGACATAGAGAGATCGAATTCCTCGCCCGTGACGAGATTCGCGAAGGAAGCCGTTGTCGGCTGCGCGACGCATGTCGAATCGTAAGCCTTGTCCGCGGCGGAAACGTTCACCGTCGAAGGACGAGGATTGATCGTCGCGCCGAAGGCGGAAACCTCAACAATGACGTTCCCTTCGCTATCGGTCGCCCAGTCGTAGTTCGCCGCGTCCTTGCCGCCGATCGCGGTACGGACGAACGTAACCCACTTATTCGCAAAGGTGTCATTCGCGTAGTGGACATCCTTAGTATCGTACGTGAAGACACCCGTCACCGTCACGTCATCAATTTCATGCGTGAGATTGTTCTCGATAAGACCCTTCAAGGTAATCGCTTCGTAATTCGCTTCGGCTTGAGTTGTGCCGTCGTAGTCCTTTACGAACGGCATCGCGTCCAAAACCATCGTCAGCGTACCGGGCCCGACCTGCAACGCGCCGGGTCTGACCGTAATCGTGTAGTTGCGGTTCTTCGTGAGCCCGTTCTCGTCGACGATCGATACGTCGCCGCGCACGATGCCCTTCTCGTAATAACCCTTCTGGAATTCGCCCGAACGCGATTTGCGGATATTGTTCGTATCGAACGCGAGTTTCACGAAGCCGACGCGATCACCCGCCGCGAGGTCACTCTCGTTCAAGAGCTTATAAGAGCCCTCTTCCGTCAAGTCCGGCTTCTTGCCGCCGTAGGTCATCGTGCGATTCTCCGCCTGGAACGTGATCAGACGACGATTGATGCGTGCCGTACCGATGAAGTCCCGCTCCGTTGCGATATTGCGATCTTGGACAAACGCGCGGTAATTCGCGTTCACCGCACCCGTCTCCGCTTCGGCACGCAGTTTCGCCTCGGCAATGACGAGCACATCTCGCTTGTCGCCCGCATACGTATTGACCTCGCCTCTCGTGAGCATGGCCTCAGTCACATCGACGAATACGACTTCTTCGACCTTCGTACGCTCGTTGATGATGCCGGTCTGAACCTTGAAGCTCCACGCGGCGCCTTCCTCGGCCGCAACCTCCGTCACTTTAAGCGTCGTCACCTTACCCGCGCTATTAGTCGTCGTCGCCCCCAGCGCAAGCGTGCTGACACTAAGCGTGCCGTCATAAATGCGTTGCGTCGAGAACGCAAGTTGCAAATCACACGGTTCGATACGGACGGAAACATCCTCATAGTCCGTCTCGAACGGCTGAAGCGCATAGTCGTTCGCCTTGCCCGTATCGTCGAGGAGCGAGAGCGCGTTCCACTCGACCTTCTGGTGCGTCGCGCCGACGCCCATATTCGCGACGCGGCCTTCGCCCGTCAGCTTCACGAACTCGTCCGCGAGAAGTCCCGACTGATCCGCCGCGGGGACGTACTCATACGACGTCTTGTCATTCGTATCCACCCGCACCACGGTCGAGCCGTCGTAGAGCTTCGTCTGGACGCCATTGATTTCTTTAATGAAGAGCGGACGCTTCAAAATCTTGCCCGTCGGCGCAAAAGTAATCTTATAGTTATTCGCATTCGCGCCGTTCACGCCGTCGAAGACGACCTTAGACATATCTTCAATCGCGATCTTCTGACTTTCCTCGTTGCCCTTGACGTGAGCGGTCTCGTAGCGCGCATTCCCCTCGCCGAGTGAACAAACCGTAAACGCTTCATCCTTAACGCCCGTCGGAATCGGCTCGGCCGAAATCGCCGCGTCCGCCGCCACGATTTGCTCGTCGGAATAAATGATGTCCTCGACGTCGATCGGCAAGGTCACGGGACGCTTTTCAACCGTGTATACGCTTTGAGCTTCGGTAAAGTCGAACGAATAGTTCCGCGCGAAGTCCTTGCGATTACCCTCCTTATCGGTGGTATCGACCGTATCGTAAACATGGAGCTCATCTGCGACGATATAGAACGGATACTCGCCGACTTGAGCCGGAAAGACTTGCGAACGGTCTCGGGTCCCGTCGATGTCCTGACAAACCGTCAGCCGTCCTTCGAGGTAGCGCGTCGGGAGGATAAGCGCCTCAGCGAGTGTCGTCGTCGCTTGACGGGCGGAGTTGGTCGCCGTATAGATAAGGCGATCGTCCGTAAAGTCGAACGTCATCGTCGTCGTCTCGCCGTCATAAAACTTCTTCGCGATTTCTCCGAGCGAGACGCGGATCTTCTTCGGCACGATCAGCGACGTGTAGTTTTCCGACTTTTCGTTCGTGATATAGTAGTTCCCCATCACGCTCGGGCTACCGATAAATCCGAGATTCTCGGCCTTTAGCGAGGTATTGGGATTCGCCAACACCGTCTCGGAGCCATCCTGATTGACGACAATATTCTTCTCGTAGTCGTCTATTACATCGGCTCCATTATATTCGAACTTCGACGCGGGAGAAATCACGACTTCGCCGAAGAGAATACCCGCGTGTTCCAAGCTCTCGGACGTAATGACCACGTTCGCCGTTCCGTCGTATTCCTTCGTCGGCGCGAAGGCTCGCGAAAGCGAAATCGACTTCGGGGTAATGTACATCATCGCGTATTCGCGCGATTCCGTTTGCGGATAACGGACTGTATACGACTCGGTCAAATCCTTACCGGCCTTCGTGAGACGAACGTCCGTGACCGTGAACGGATAGCCGTCGAGATAGGCGTAACCGCCTTCGTCGACCGAGAAGCCGCCTTCGACGCGAGCGCCGGGAACAGAGCGACGAAGAACATTGATCTTGTCACCCGCCTGAATCGGTACGATATCGGCCGAGAAACCGAAGTCGGTAATGTCCGTGCGCGGACTCGAGACGGTCGGCTCGCCCCAAGGAGCCGGCGCGATGCCCTCCGCGTTTGCGATACGGTTCGTCACATACGCGAACTCGCCGTAAAACGTTTTATCCGCAGCGTTATAATAAAGCTCATGGCCTTGATTGAGTTTACCGATACCCGTGCGGATCAAGTAGATCGCCCTATTGGGATCGGGATTGAGTGCCTTGCCCGCATAAGAATAGAACTGATCCATCACCTCGACTTCGAGTTCCATTTCGGGAACATAAGCGCCGACGGCGTATTCATGGAAGCCGGCATTCTCCGCTAAAAGACGCGAGGTGGCATGTTGATCGGACGTAATTACTTCAAGCGTGCCCTTCTGCGTCACCCCGGCGCGAACGCTCTTCCATGTCCAATCCTCCTTCGCAACCTCGTCCTTCATCGCGTCGCCGCGGTCGAGATAGAACCAGTTGCCGTCCGTATCGTGCGCAAGCTTCGTACCCATCCACCCCGCGGCACCCGTGTAGTTGACGCGGAGCATGCGATACCAAAGCGAAAGCGACGAGTCGCGGAAGACCGCGTCCTCCTGTTCAGGAGTGAGCCCCGTCAGCGTCATGACGTTGTACGCTTCATTAACGATGGTGACGTTCTCTTCATTCGCCGTCTTGTTCTTGAGAATGACGGAGTTCGCGATATAGAATTCGCCCGCGCCGGCGAGACCGGTTCCGTTACCCGCGATCGTCGAATCGTAGATTTCCGCCGTGCCGCTTTGCATCTTAACACCGGTGCCACCGTTCTTCGCGACCGTCGTATTGACGAGCTTGAGATCTCCGTGCGCGCCGTCCATAAAGCGAATACCATCGCCGCCGTTACCGTTCACCGCCGAGCGGTTGAACGAGACATGACCCGAGCCGTAGACGCGCACGCCGTCGCCCGTCGAATCGATAAGACCTACGTTGCTGAACGCGACCGAGCAGTCGTTCGAGACGATGATCGCCGCGTCGGCGCTCGTTGACTTAAGGCCCGACCAATAGTAGCTGTTGCCGACGATCGCGATGTTGCCGTCCTTGATGATCGTCTGCTCGTTTTCGCCGAGCGCAGTATTCGTCAGCGTCGCGGAGACGAGGAAGATCGCGTCCTTTCCGTCGAACTGCACGTTCTTGTCTCCGCTCGTCTTATTGATCGTGAGCGCTTCGACCGCTTCCTGCAAGGTAGAATAATAGGTATTGAGATCGACGCGACCGAAGTCCGTCGCATGATCGGTCGATTCGATTTCTCGCGCGAGCGTCTTCCACGCGACGATAGTTCGACCCTGCCACGCGCCCATTGAGAGCTGTTCGAAGTGAGGATTACGAGAATTGGTAAGGATATCGTTAAGAATCGCACCCGTCATCGGCTTATCGGTATACGGTTCATCTTCTCCGACGCGATACGCCGCCCACGTATCGGGGAGCGCCTGCACGCCGCCAGTTTCGATGTCCTGAACATCGCTCGAGACCGTACGCTGACCCCAAATGTAAACGGGCATCTCGGCGCCCGTCTTCGCCCAATCATAGCCCTTCGCCGAGGAGATCGCCGTACCGAGACGTCCCCAATCAAGCGCGGGCTCAAAACGATAATGCCAAAGGAGCGAACTTTGCGCCTTTGTAAGCGCTAGATCGACGGCCTTGATATTGTGCGTCACTTCTACATCGCCGGCGGAATAGGAGTCGAACGCCGAGTAGCGGAACCAGGCGTCGCCCGAAACGGGACCGGAAACGATGTCGTTGACGCCGCGAACCGTTGCCGCCGTGATGCCTCCAACGACCGTCGTATTGAAGAGCTGCGCCGTCGTCGCGGCAAGTCCGCCGTCGATCGTCGTATTCTGCGCGGAGACGTTCGTCGCCGTCACGCCGGTAGACGAGTTATTAGCAACCGAGGCACGCTCCAAAACAACCGTCGAACCCTCGTCACCGACGATGCCGTTCGTACAGCTATCCGCCGAGGACGAATTAGCGAGATAAAGATTCGCGTTCTTTCCGATTTGATAGCCCGTGCCGTCGACCGCCGTGACGCGGAAGTGATCGGCCTTGAGCTTCGTCTCGTCGCCGAGCTCGAACGCGACGGGAACGTCGACCTCGCCCCATAAGGCACCGTTCACCGTGAAGTAGGGTCTTACCGAGCCGCTGCGATTCGCGTTGATGATGAGACCTTGCGGAAGTTCGTCGGCCGTAATCGAAATCGGCTTCGAGGCGGAACGTCCGGGAACGAGGCGGCAATCTCCCGAGTTCGAACGACGATCCCAGTCGAACGACTGTCCGAGATACATCGTGAAGTCATCGAGCTGGCCCGCGGCAGTTCCGACGACGCCGTTACGGCGAAGCGCGGCAAGTTCCTCATCGAGCGCGTCCCAGTCGAAGGTAATCGTCGGAATCGTCGACTTATCTTCCGTCGCCAAATACTTCGCGTAGTTAATCGCTTCACGGAGCGAAATTTCAAGGTCGGTCGGGTTGACCGTATCGCGAATCGTCGTCACGACTAGCGAAGGTTCGTCGACGGGAATCCAAAACGCGCCCTTCGAGGGCTGTCCGCGATCAAGATTCGCAATCGTCTGGTCGTAGTGAAGCGTATGGAGAGGAGAGTCGGTTTCCTCCGCCCCGGCAAAGACGGTATAGGGACCGTTCGGCTTGAGCGACGTGCGGATAGCTTCCACATAGCCGTCGTTATTGATCGCGAGCTTGATGTAGCGGCAGTTACCGCCCGCGACGGACTCATCATTGAGGTGGTAGGCGGGGGTAAGCGACCACGAGCCCTCCTGCGTCGCCTCATCGACGGGGGTGCCTTCGCGCAGATAACGCGGACCGAAGTGGGGCTTGGTCGGATCCTCTTCCGACATGCGGAAGATTTCCTCGTCGGCGTACTCCTCTTGATAAATCGATGTCATGATCTCGACGTTCTCGGACGGCAAATTCTCGCCGTTTTTCTGCGAGAGAACGTTCACCGCATGAGTGCGTCCAAGCGTATCGACAACCTTACCGGCGTTGCCGTAGAAAGTCGCATTAGCGAGATACGTGTCGATATCATCCGCCGTGATCATAATGACGGCATCTCCCGTCGATTCGCCGATGGTCGAATCGGCAATCACGACAAAACCGCCGCGCTCATGCACATCACGCGAAGACATGTTGACCAAGATCGCGCCCTCGGCCTGATGAATTACTGAGTTCAAGAATTGGAGTCGCGTGCGACCCGTCGCGTCCGACTCGAGAATCCAGTCACTCTTTCGCGCGCTCGTTCCCGTAAAGGAGCAGCGGTCGACGAGCATCAAGTTGTCGCGACCGATCAAGTCGAAGCTCGAGCGCTCGAAATGCGCATAACGAAGGCGAAGTTCCCAGTCGATATCCACAATCGTGTAGGCGAAGTCGCCGATCGGGCGTGAGCTGACCGCGCTCTTTCGCGTAAACGTGCCTCCATGAAGACGAAAGTTCTCGACCGCGTTCTTCACAAGCGGCGTCGTGGCGACGAGCGAGACGTCGAACTCGCCGCCATTCACATCGATGCGCGCGGCGTCAAGCCAGCTTACGTCCTTCGTGGTGCCGGTCGATTCGCCGTAGTGAATCTGACCGATGACCTGACCCGTGAACTTCTCGTCGAACATGACCTCGACCTTGTCGTACGACCAATCGTCATTACGCTGCGCGGTCACTGCGAGCGCGGCATATTCGCTCGGAACGGCGAGACGAGTATCTCCCGTCACGACCGTCTCTCCATAAGTCGACGAGATGATATTCTTAAAATCAGGATTAAGCTCACACGCGCGCAAATCGATATTCATATCATCGAGCGTAAGATGTCCCTTGTTCGAAATGAGCGTACCGGGAGCGGTGGTACGGAGCGTTCCGTTCTTGAGCGTCACGACCTCGCGTTTGCCGTCGATGATGAAGTTGTGGTTCGCGCCGCCCTCTACCGTGAAGGTCTTGCCGTTAAAATCGATCGTGACGTTCTTGTTACCGTCAATGACGAGGCCGCGATCCGTCTGATCGAAAAGCTCGGTGATCGTGACGGGCGTACCATCTCCGGGAATCGTCGCATACGCCTCATGAAGCGTCGCGTACTTTGTGACATTTCCTTCCGCGTCGACGATTTGCCAATAAAGTCCGTCGAGCGGAACTACCTGGAACTCGACCGGCACCGCTTCGGGATCGGCGAAACTACCCGAATAAATGCGGATATTCGCCGTAAGCGGCGCGTTGAATTCGAGGTCATAGTTGCCCGTGCCGCGAAACTCGACGCGCTCCGCGTTCACATAATCGAGCGTGCCCGTCATCGAGGTCGCGCCCGTGACGTAAAGCGAGCCCGCGAGCGTCTTTACAATCGTCGTCACGGCGGGGCGTTCCGAAAGATCGAGATCAAGATTCTGAAACTTGAGCTCACCCGCGTTGATAAAAAGAGTCGTCGCCGTATTCGAGCGGATCGAACCGTTCTTGAGTAAAAGCGCCGCACCGGGCTTGACCGTAAAGCCACCGTTCGTCACCTCATAGCGATAGCCATCCAAATCGAGGACAACCTTCTGCCCTTCCTCAAGTGTGAACGCCTTACCGGTAAAATCGTCGACGAGCTTAAGCGTATACTCCTTGCCGTCCGCCGGAATCGCCGCGAGCGCTTGACGAACGCTCGTGTAAAGTTCGCCGTTAAGTTCGCACACGCCCTCACCCGAATCATCGATCTCCCCATGATCCGCATCAGGCGCAATCTCAACACCTTCCCCTTCACCTTTATCTCCACCTCCACCTACTTTCTCCACCTCGGGAAGCCGATCCACAAGGCGAATAACCGATTCCGGATCTGCGTCGACGACGACAGCTCTTACGGGCGCGACCGTATCCTTCGTATGGAAGTCGAAGCCGCGAATGACGGCCATCAAGTCTCCTTCGCCCATCATGCCGTCAGGGCCGTGGTCGAGCGTGCCGTCAATGAGAATGAACTTGCAACGTCCCGTCGTCTCGTCGTAGAGTTCGCTCGTCGCCTCGAACGGCGCGGCGGAAAGATCGAAAACGCCCGTCGCTTCAACACCGCGCGCGGCAGCATCGGCCTTGATCGCGTCCCAGTTAAAGGTAATCTTATAGCCGCCTTCTTCGGAAATTCCGTTGTGCGAGTCCTGTTCGGCGTAGAGGAGCGCTTCGCGGAGCGAGATCTTGAAGTCATAGGGGTTTACGACGTCGAGTTCGGTCGTGACGGTCACGGAGGGCTGCTCGGCTTTGATATCGTCGCGCTTATACTTCTTTTCCGGCGGGGGATCGAACTGACCGCCTGTGATGAACGCGCGCTTATCCTCGGCGTAGACGTTACCCGTGAAGATGCCGTCCGTAACATTGATCGTGATCTGATCGAGCGCCGTCGATGGAAGTTTATTGACGTTCGCCTGATAGATGACCGTCTCGGCGACGAACGTGCCGCCCGAAACGTCGACTTCAATCAGCTCGCCCTTCTCGCTCTGTTCGATCGCGAGAGCCTTCTCCAACGCGATGACCTTACCGCTTTCGATGTAGAGCTTGCCCGCCTCGATCGTAATCGCCTTCTCGACATCCGCGCCGCCGATATAGCCGACGCGCTTCGAGTCCGTCACCGTCACAACCGCGCCCGAGACGAGGACGGACGAGATAACGTGGCCGTTCAAGTCGAGCGTGACGTGACCGAATTCGAGCGTCACCGCCGGCGCGTCTTTGATGACATCCTCAATCATCACAATCGTATCGAACGGTTCGGCGGCCTTGAGCGCCGCTTCAACCGACCAATAACCCTTGTCGCCGATCTTGCAGACATGCTGCTTTTCTGTAACACCGTAGCGTCCGTCCACGAGTTCCGCCGGCTCATACGCGTCATCACACCACTCGGGTTTGAGCGGCACGTTGAAGCTGCCCGCGGAAATATCAATCTTCTCGCCGAAACCGACGAGCGCGAAAAGCTCGGTATCTTCCGGATTCGACGGCTTGAAATCGATCGTCGACTCATCGGCGATGACGAGGTGACCGCTCACGGAAATCGGCGACGTCGCCGTGTAGGTAAAGCCGGCAGTGGAGAACTGAGCTTCCTTCAAATCGCCGACGACGAAACCGGGACCCGTATAGTCCGCGACGAGCTCGACGACCTCGCCCTTTTCCGCCGCCTCGATAGCGCGGTCGATGCTCCAGAATTCGCGCGAGCCGATCTTCGCGACCGTCTTCTTCGGCGTCACGCCGTATGAGCCGTCCGGCAACAATTCCGTCGCGTCGAAGCCCTCGTTGCAGAGCTCGTCGGGCACTTTATTCGAGAAGCTGCCGCCGGAAATAAAGGCGCCGCAATCTTCGGAATAGACGCTCACCGTTCCGCCGTTCGTCGCCGTGAATTGACCGCCCGTAATCGAAATCGAAATCTGATCCGTCGCGTCCGTCTTGTTCGGATTCGACTCGTAGACCGCCGCGAAACCATTGAGTTCACCGCCCGAAATCGTGACGTTGATGGGATTTAACGTCGAATGCTG
>JAKSOZ010000012.1 GCA_024405265.1 Kiritimatiellia bacterium
ACCTAAGATTACACCCGTACCATCGGGAAGACGGAAGCGACGCCCGACGGTAAGAAGCTCTAGAAGACGGCGGTTCTCGCGCCCATCGAAATCTCGAAGATCCTTAAGCTTACGCCCATAGCCTTCTTCGGTAAGCTTACAACCGCCAGCGGGCGAAGGATAGTCAACGATCCCGAATTCCGCGGCAAGTTTGATCTGGGGATCGCGGCAACGCCCTGAAATCGCGAGAAGTTTTTCGCGCTCGATGAGCCCTTCTTTTTCGGGGATGGTCGGCTCCATCAAGAGCGCACTCAAAGGACGAATAAGGCGACCGACTAACCCCGAGGTTCTTTCGACGACGCCGAGAGCCTGCTTGTTCTGACTCATCGGGCGCTGCCCCATCACCTCGCCCGTCGCGACGAAATCATAACCGAGTTCGGTCATAAGTTCCCCTGCTCTTTTGATCATCGTCGCGTGGCAGTCGATACAAGGATTCATCGCCCCGCCGAAGCCGTGAGGAGGATTATGAAGAAGCTTTACTTCATCCTCGGTAAAGTCGATTACATGGAGCTTCACGCCGAGCGCTTCCGCCGCTTTCTTCGCAGTATTCGCGCCGAAGAAAGGCGTCTCGAAACAAACGGCCTCAACCTCGGCACCGGCGCGCTGAAGGACTTTGATGGCGAGCTGGCTATCGAGCCCGCCACTCATCAAGCTTAAACCTCTCGCACCCATCTTAGGCGTTCGGCCAAAGCTGCGCGGCCATTTCGCGGAGTTTATACTTCTGAATCTTCTGCGAAGCGGTCATCGGGAAGATATCGAGGAAGTGGACGTACTTCGGAATCTTGAACCACGAAATCTTGTCCTTACAGAAGACCTGGACGTCATGCTCGGAAATCTCGGAGCCGTCGGAACGGATAATGAACGCCGCGGGCTGTTCGCCGTACTTCTTCGAGGGGCAACCGACGACGGCGACATCCTTGATGCCGGGCATCGTACCGAGGAAGTCCTCGACTTCCTTTGGACTAATGTTTTCGCCACCACGAATGATGAGGTCTTTAAGGCGGCCGGTGATGTAGTAGTAACCGTGCTCATCCATACGACCGATATCACCCGAGTGGAGCCAGCCGTTCGCGTCGATGCACTTAGCGGTCTGCTCAGGCATCTTGTAGTAGCCCTTCATATTGCCGTAACCGCGGCAGCAGATTTCGCCGTCCTGTCCGATAGGCGCGATATTGCCAGTTTCGGGATCGATAATCGCGACTTCGACGCCGGGAAGCGCCTGACCGATCGTCTGGCACTTACGCTCGATCGAAGTTTCGAAGTATCTCGTCATCGTCATCACGGGGCCCGATTCGGTAAGCCCGTAGGGATTCGTGATTTCGCGCATGTTCATGAGATCGTTCGCCTGCTGCATACGGTGAGTCGGGCAAGCGGAACCGGACATGATGCCAGTACGAAGCGTCTTCAAATCGAATTTGTTGAAGAGCGGGTGATCGAGCATCGCGATATACATCGTAGGAACGCCGTATGTCGCCGTGCAATGTTCCTTTTCGATCGAAGCCATAACCTGGACAGGATCGAACTTTTCGAGGAAGACCATCGTCGCGCCGTGGTTGACGCAGCTCATGACGCCGAGGACGCAACCGAAGCAGTGGAAAAGCGGAACGGGGATGCAGATCTTATCGCGCGCGGAGAGATTCTGGCAAGCGCCGATCCAGAAGCCGTCGTTCGCGATATTGTAGTGAGTAAGCTGGACGCCCTTCGGGAATCCGGTCGTACCCGAGGTGTACTGCATATTGACGACATCATGAACGTCGCACTGGGCCTGGCGAGCGTGATACTCTTCGTCGGAAACTTCGCAAGCGAGAGCCTTCACTTCGTTAAGCGAATACATGCCGCGGTGCTTTTCGCCACCGAGGAAGAAGACGCGCTTCAAGTGAGGATATTTCTCCGACTTGAGCTCCCCTCGCGGGCATTCCTTAAGTTCGGGAATAAGCTCGTTCACAACCTGGACATAGTCGCAATCACGATAACCCGAAATCACGAAGAGGTTTTCGGTATCGGACTGCTTCAAAGCGAAGTCGAGTTCGTGGCTCTTGTAGTTCGTATTAAGCGGAAGAAGAATCGCGCCGATCTTCGCGGTTGCGAACATGAGAACAACCCAATGAGGAACGTTCGTCGCCCAAAGAGCGACCTTCTCGCCGTGCTTGACGCCGAGAGCCATGAGGCCCTTCGCGACCAAATCGACTTCTTCGGAAAATTCGTACCAAGTAAGACGGAAGTCACGATCGGCATAAACGACCGCGTCATTTTCGCCGCAACGAGCGACCGTCTGATCAAGAAGCTGACCGAGAGTATAGTTACGGGTAACGGGAAGGTTGTGCCACGGAACACCGGTCGAAACGGATTGCGTGAACGGAGCTTTCGAGGGGGCTGTACCGAAAGGATCGGTTAATTTGAATTCTGCCATTATTTTACTCTCTTTCTTTTAAATCAGTTACCATGTTGTATCGGCTTCCAGCGATGTTGAGGATGAACTACGCTGTAAGCTACAGTAGCGGACAAAATCAAAACGAATATCGGGAACGAAAGAATCGGCAAGAACAGCGAGCGGATCGAATAACGGGATAAGAACGTCGCGAGCAATGCCGAGGCCCAACAAAATGCAAAATAGCCGACCAAGAACCCCATATCCCCTTCAGCTATATCGAGCAACAAAAGAATCGTACCTGAAAGGCCGAGAGTGATAATAGCGAAGCAATCGAACATCCGAGGCGTCGGCATCTTGATGAGCGCCATAAGCCAGACGAATAGATAGTGTCGAATGATCTGCAAGCCGCCGGTAGCCCAACGGCAAAGCTGTCGCCACATAGGCTTGAACGATATAGGCTGCTCGTCGAAGAAGACCGCATCGTCAACATAGACAACGCGATTACCGCGAACATTTTGCTGAAAAGCGAATTCAAGATCTTCAACGAACGTCTTCGTATTCCACCCCTCTTCGGGCAATACCGAAAGTCGAAACGCGAATCCGGTTCCGGTAAGCATCGAACTTAACATCAAATTCGCGCGGACGCGATTGGAAAGTTCGTTCATCAAATTCCAATAAACGGAGTACCAACCCGTGATCAGATTCTTGAAAGCATTCGAAGCCATGCGATGACCGGTAACTATCTTGGCTCCACGAGCCATAGCCGCGTTCAACCGTTTGAGCCAGAATTTATCGACCTCGTTGTCGGCATCTACGATAGCGAGCGCGTCGTATCCGTTATTCTTTATAAGTTCGACTCCCCAATGCAAGACATCGCCCTTTCCTGACGAAGGAGAAGACTTCTCATAAACTTTGACGCGAGAGCCGAAAGCGTTGGCGATCTCCGCGGTTCGATCGGAACAATTATCTGCGAAAACCACTATATCGAGCTTTTCTTCAGGATAATCGGAATTAAGAAGCGATTCAATCGGACGATGGATGACGACTTCTTCATTATGAGCGCATATTATACACGCGAAACGGAGGATCTGATCATTCTCAAGAGGAATCGATTCTTTACGTTTAAAAATGGCGACAAACAATCCCAAAAGGACGACTGCCGTCGACCAAATGAACATGAGACCGATTATGAGCTTGAAAGTCACCATCTCTTCGGTCTACCTCTCAATACCGGAAGTCCCAGATGATAACGAATCGCCACGTAACGAATAAAGAAAATTATCACGAAGCATACGGTAGCGCACCAATGCGCGTGGAGGCCGGTGAAATAATGAAGCGCATAGTAACCGAAGCCGCCGACGATACAAGCAAGCGCGTAGATTTCCTTACGAAAAATAAGCGGCACTACATTAATCAAAATATCACGTCCGACACCGCCCGCCGCGCCGGTAATCGTCCCCATAACGATCGCGAGCCACCACGAACATTCGCTCCCCAATACCAACTCCGTCTTCTGAATACCGATAACGGTAAAGGCCGCGAGCCCGATTGTATCGAAAATGAACCAAGTGATGCGCTCCCCTATGACGTGACGACCGAAGAGCCAGACCGCGAGCACCGCGATCATCGTACATGTGAAGTAGCCGGAATGGAACATCCAAAAAGGTCTTACCCCAAGCATCACATCGCGAATCGTACCTCCACCAAGCGCAGTCACGAAACCGATGACATAAGCTCCGAACCAATCGAAATGCTTGATCGACGCCATACGAATTCCCGAGATTGCCGCCGCGAACGTCCCGAGATATTCAAGCGCCAAGAAGAACGGATCGGTCCCGAAATAGATTTTGAGGGTCTGGTACCACTCAGTCATTACGCCATCTCCGGTGAGCCCAAAGATACTGCTCAGGATATTTACGAATCACTTTTTCAAGGCGATCATTAAGCATCTGAGCTGCCACATCACGATCGGTATCCTTGGTGAACTGTAAAGGGTCCTCTCCTACCAATCCATATTTGTAGGGAGCAAGACGAACAAACGAGCCTACTACGATCTTACGTCCGGTACGAATCGCGAGCCTCGCGGCGGAAGTATGGCACATCGCAGGGCGACCCATGAATTTAAGGAGCGAGCCTTTGCCATGATGTTGATCAATAAGGATGGTCATCGCCGCTTTTTCGCGTTCCCATTGTTCCATGATCGGCTTGGTGAAACCATTGTTTTTATCGATAATGGTAACGGGGCCACGGAAATGGAACTTCTTGAGAAACTTTTGAGCAAGCGGATTATTCATCGCGCGCGCTATCGCAATCATCGGGCGCGCAAATGAAATCGTATTTGTCGCCGCTTCCCAAACGCCATGATGACCCGAGACGATAAGAATCGGTTCGTCAGGCGTGTCGAGTAAAAGCTTCGCCGCAATCGGACTCGCTTCGGAAAAATCGAAATGCTCTCGATAGTTGTCCTTGTTGACGACTCCGGGAACGAACAAAGCTTCGCCGATATGGCCAGCGAAATGGCAAAAGCTCTTTTTTGCGATCCGCCTCGCCTCATTTTCATCCTCAGTGATCTTCGCGCGAAGAATGTTCTCAATCGAAATCTTCTGACGCTTCTTCATGAAGGGCCAAATAAGCGCGGCGATTCCACATCCGATATCGTAAGCGTGTTCGACAACGTAGTTCATTTTCACTCGAAACGAATTGTAGCGGCGCGGCCGTGGCCATCAAGTCCTTCGACTTCGGCAAAGGCCTCAATCGCCGCTTTGGTTTCTTTAAGATCTTCTTCCGTAAACTGAACGAAGCTGTGACGACGACGGAAGTCATCAGGAGTGAGCCCCGAAAACATATTCGCCGCGCCTCCCGTGGGTAGAACATGGCTCGGACCCGCGACGAAGTCACCGGCGGACTCGGGCGTCCAAGGACCCGCGAAAACCGCACCGGCGGAGCGAACCCCCTTCATCACCTTCAAAGCATCCTTCGTCATGATTTCGAAGTGCTCGGGAGCGAAGTCGTTAACGATCTCAAGCCCTGCCTTCACGCTCTTCGCAACGACGATCAAAATACCATCTCGGTCGATGACACGTTGAACGAGGGCCTTGCGAGAAAGCGTTTCCGTTTGACGGAGCACTTCGGCGCGAATCTTCTCGGCCAAACTCTTCGAAGTGCAAACACAAAGCGACTTTTCCCATCCGCTTCCATGTTCGGCCTGAGAAAGGAGATCCGCGGCGATCCAGCGGACATCGACGGAGCCGTCGGTAAGAACGGCGATTTCGCTCGGCCCCGCGACTTGATCAATCGCGACGTAGCCGTAAACCTGACGCTTCGCGGCAGTTACGAAGGCATTACCGGGACCCGCGATTTTCTGAACCTTCTTGCAAGTTTCGGTCCCGAAAGCCATCATACCGATAGCTTGGATTCCGCCGACACGATAAATCTCGGTAGCTCCGGCAAGTAAGAGCGCATAAACGAGAACGGGATTCACTTCTCCTGTCTTACCGGCAGGAGTGCAGGCAACGATTTCTTTTACACCCGCAGCTTTCGCAAGCGTAACGGTCATGATCGAAGTCGAAGCTAGGGGCGCGGTGCCTCCCGGGATATAAACGCCGACGCGGTCCATCGGACTGAAAAATTCACCCGCCTTACCGCCTTTAGGAGTCGACATTTCCCAGCTCTTACGAAGCGAAGCAAGCGAAAACGCTTTTACTCGTTTATGAGCTTCCTTTACCGCCTTCGCGATCTTGGGGTCGATCTTGATACCTTTAAGGGAAAGATTGAGACGCAAATCGGCCGCCTTCTTCGCCTTAAAGCCCTCAAAGCGCTCAACGGCGCCGAGGACCGCCTTATCTCCATCTTGTTTGATCGCAGCCAAAACTTGCGCCGCGGCCTTCTCCGCTTCTTCGGGGAAGGCCGGGCGGGCGTTAAACGCCGCGATTTTAGGAGAATTTTGGTCGACGATGTCGATCAATTCGTGCCTCCGAGCATACAAGTAAGCGTACCTTCGACAGCGAGTTCATCGCCGACGTATCCCTTAGCCGCGAAGACGCCGATACCCTTATCATGCCCAAGCTTCTTGACCTTCACCGCTTCAGAGAAGACGGTAAGTTTATCGCCGGGGCGAACGGGGCGCTTGAACTTCGCCTCTTCAACCTTCGCGAAAAGGAAGCTCGCGTTCTCGCCGAGGAACTTAGTCGCGATGAGACCCGCTCCATGAACCTGAGCCATCGTTTCGATAAGAACGACGCCGGGGACGATCGGGAAGTCCGGGAAGTGGCCCTTGAAGAAGTCATTCTTCTCCATCGTGAAGGTGTATTCACCGAGCGCGCCCGTTTCGTCGGCGGCAATCAAGTTGTCGACGAAAAGGAACGGGGGGCGATGAGGAAGAAGCTCGATACCCGGGATGTTGTAAGTATTCTTTAAAGGACGGAATTCCATTATTTACTCCTTTAGGTAACTTAGGCCTTCTTGAAGACAAGAACGCCGTTGTGGCCGCCGAAACCGAGCGAAGTCGACATCGCGACACGGATATCGCGGTTGACGCCGACATTCGGGGTGTAGTTGAGGTCGAGCTCGGGATCGGGATTTTCGTAGTTGATCGTAGCGGGGCAGTAGCCTTCCTTGATCGCGAGAGCCGTCAAAGCCGCTTCGATAGCGCCGGTAGCGCCGAGGCAGTGGCCGTGGAAAGGCTTCGTCGAGGAAACATTGATCTTCTTCGCCTGCTCTTCGCCGAAAACGCGCTTGAAAGCGGTCGTTTCCATCTGGTCGTTGAGGTGGGTCGAAGTTCCGTGGGCGTTGATGTAGTCGACGGTCGTGAGATCTTCGACTTCGGCGTTCTTGAGCGCGATACCGATCGCCTTCACCGCGCCGTCAGCGGACGGATCGGGAGCCGTGATGTGGTAAGCGTCGCAAGTAGCGCCGTAGCCCGCGAGTTCCGCGTAGACCTTCGCGCCACGAGCCTTCGCATGCTCTTCGGACTCGAGGATGAGAATCGCCGCGCCTTCGCCCATAACGAAGCCGTCGCGGTCGACGTTGAACGGGCGGCAAGCCTTCTCGGGCGTGTCATTGAACTTCGTCGCGAGAGCCTTTTCCTTCATGAAGCCACCGACGCAGAATTCGAGAATCGTCGCTTCCGAGCCGCCGGCGATGATGACGTCGGCACGACCGGCGCGGATCATATCGAGCGCGAAACCGAGCGCATCGGTCGACGACGCGCAAGCGGTCGTGACGACCTGAGCGGGACCCTTCGCACCGAGAGCGATGGCGATGTTGCCGGCGCCTTCATTCGAGATGAGCTCAGGAATCGCGAGCGGAGAAAGGCGATCCGGACCACGATCGAAGAGGATCTTATAGCTCTCGCCGGTGACGTCGAGGCCGCCGATACCGACGCCGAGCATCGTACCGACGCGATCCATATCAGGCTTGTTCTCTTCGGTATAACCGGCGTCCTTCCACGCTTCGGTCGCGGCGGCAACCGCGTACTGAGAGAAGAGTGCCATCTTGCGAGCGGCCTTGGGATCGAGAACGCCCGTAGCAGCACAATATTCGTTAAAACCGTTGACTTCCGCCGCGACCTGACAGGTGCAGCGAGAGGGATCGAACTTAGTGATGCGGCTGATGCCGGGCTTACCCGCTTTAACGCTAGCCCAAGCGGCGTCCTTACCATTGCCGGCCGCGCAAACCATGCCGATACCGGTAATCATTACTTTCTTCATTCTTTGTCTCCTTTGCTTAGAAATTTATTTCTTTGGTTTAGAGATTAGGCCATGTGAGATAGGTTCCGGCGTATGTAAGGCCCGCGCCGAAACCGATCATCACGATCTTCATTCCTTCTTTAAGCTCACCCGCTTTGACCGCCTGGTCGAGCGAGATCGGAATCGACGCGGCGGAAGTGTTGCCGGTCTCTTCCAAATTGAGCCAAAAGCTTTCGAGAGGAAGTTTCATGCGACGCGCCGTAGCTTCGATGATACGCGCATTCGCCTGATGCGCGAAGACGCGGTCGAGATCGGTCGTCTCGATTCCCTTCTTCACGCAAAGATCAGTCGCGACCTTCGAGAGCTGTCTGACGGCAAACGCGAAAACGTCGTGGCCCTTGATTTCGAACTTTGCGTTCACATGTTCAACGGGAACGGGAACGCCGGTCTCGGGATTAAAGGGAATCGCGTCTTTCATGCCACCCGTACGAGTGATGAAGCCCGCGCCCGTGCCATCCGCGCCGAGAATCGTGTACGCATCTGTCTTGGTACCCGCGACGCCCGGCGCCTCGTCATTGCCGATAACGATAGCGCCCGCGCCATCTCCGAAAAGAATGCAGGAGCTACGGTCGGTCCAATCCTGAATTCGCGTCAGGGTCTCGGTGCCGATAACGAGCGCCTTCTTGTCGGGATAAAAGTTGACGAAGCCGCGCGCCTGCTCTACCGCGTAGACGAAGCCCGCGCAAGCGGCCTGAAGATCGAACGCGCCCGCATTAGTGCAGCCGAGAGCTGCCTGAATAAGGCACGCGGTTGAGGGGAAAGGCCCGTAATCAGGGGTCGAAGTCGCGACGACGATAAGGCCGATTTCATCGGGGCTCACGCCTGCGGCCTCAAGCGCCTTCTTCGCGGCCTCAGTTCCCATCGTGGAAGAAGATTCTCCCTCGCCCGCCACATGACGGCGGTGAATACCGGTATGAGAGTAAATCCACTCATCGGTGGTATCGAGCGACTTTGCGATATCGTCGTTCGTTACCACCTTAGGCGGCAAGTAGCTACCGGTTCCAAGGATTTTAATACCCATTTCTTATCCTATTGCAAGGTTATTTATGTATATTATACCAAATTTACAGCCCGAGTACATCCCTCATCGTGTAAATTCCCGGATTTTTTCCTTTCGCCCATTCGAGAGCTTTTAGGGCTCCCGCGGCGAAAGCTTCGCGTCCTTGCGCTTTATGGGTAAGTTCGATTCGTTCAAGGTCTCCGGCGAACATAACCGTGTGATCACCGATCACCGACCCTCCGCGGAGCGCATGGATCGCGATCTCGCCGACAGGTCTTTCTCCGGTCTCACCTTTACGACCATAGACAAAACTCTCAGATATGTCGCGCCCTTGAGCGGCAGACTTTGCGAGCATGAGCGCCGTCCCCGAAGGAGCGTCTTTCTTGTGCTTATGATGCATCTCGGTTATCTCGATATCATATTCCGGTCCGAGAATCTCGGCCGCTTTCTTGACGAGGCCCAAGAGCAAATTGACGCCGAGCGAGTAGTTCCCCGACTGAATGACGGGAATCTTCTTCGCCGCCTCGTTTACTACCGCCTGTTCCTCGGCGGTAAGACCGGTCGTGCCGATCACATACGCAATACCCTTTTCCGCGGCCTTCTTGATCGCGGCAGGAACGGCGGTGTGGAACGAAAAGTCGATAACTCCTTCGACTTCGTCCGCCCATTCCTTATCATAGCCCTCGGCGATATCGATCTTCGAGATCACTTCGAGCGCAGTGTCCTTCGCAAGCTTCACGAGCATCTGGCCCATGCGCCCGGCGGCACCGACAATGGCGATTTTCATTTGACTATTTCTCCTATTAGAATCTGAGGATGTGCCTCAGAGATTAGAATCTTTACGATATCCCCGATCTTTGCCGTCCCATCATCTTCCCAGACGACGATACGATTTCCCGAGTCGCGTCCCGAGAGGCGGGACTTGTTGCGCTTCGAGGGCCCCTCGACCATAACTTCACGCGTTGTTCCGATGAGCGCATCGTTGCGCTTTTGACCGCGAGCTTCCTGATCCGCCAAAAGAACTTGGTCGCGACGCTCCTTCTCTTCCTTCGTCACATCGTCCTCCAAGGCGGCGCTTCGCGTCCCCGGACGCGGCGAATATTTGAAAACGAAAGCGTTGTCAAAGCCCGCCTCTTCCATGAGCGTGCGCGTCTCTTCAAAGTCTTGCGCGGTTTCGCCCGGGTAACCGACGATGACGTCGGTCGTAATCGCAAACTCGGGATCGAAGTCACGAAGCTTCTTGATCGCGGCGAGATATTCCGCGCGAGTATAGTGGCGACCCATCTCCTTAAGGACCCTATCGGAGCCCGACTGAACGGGGAGATGGAGGTGGCGGCAAACTTTCGGGCAAGTCTTATAGACATCGACGAGTTCGCCGGTGCAGCCCTTCGGATGAGCGCTCGTGAAGCGGATACGCTCGAGTCCTTCGATCTTCGAAAGCTCGCGAAGAAGTCGCGGGAACGCTTCTCCCTTTTCGTCATCCCATGCCTTATTGCGAATCCCGTAGCGGAGGACACTCTGACCGAGTAAGCATACTTCTTTAACGCCGCGCTTGGCGAGGCATTCGACTTCGGCAATCACTTCTTTAGCCGGGCGCGAATACTCGTGACCTCGCACGTCGGGAACGATGCAATAGCTGCAGCGGTTATCACAACCGAGAAGCACGGTCACATAGCTCTGAACCGCGGCAAAAGTTCCGTTGCGAGTAATGTCGGGATGAGCATCCATTCCTGTCGGGACCACACCGTCATCCCCGAGCTCAAGACAAGGGAATTTCTTCTCGGCGAGAATCTTCGGAATCGTGCCGAACATGCGCGGCGCTACGGCGAAGTGAAGTTTCGGGAGACGCTTGAAAGTATCTTTCCCCATGCGCTTCACGGCGCAACCCATGAGACCCACAATCTTGCCCGCGGCAATCATATTACCCGCCTTACCGACCGCCTTCTCTTCCGCTTTTTGGCGAACGGTGCAAGAGTTGATGATGACGACTTCCGCGTCGTTTTCTTCCGCGGCTTTCTCATGCCCGGCGGCGATAAGGAGCGCTTCAACCGCCTCCGAATCGCGAACATTCATCTGACACCCATACGTATGAATTAGAAACTTCACGCTTATTCTCCGATCAATTCAAGCATCATTTCGATTTCATCTTTGCTTTCATCTGCACAGGTCTTAGCAAGACGTTCAATCTTAGACTTCAAGTTCAAGAGCTCTTTCTTGTCGGACTTACGCCGAGCCCCGTCAAGCTTCTCTTCGAGATCGGCGAGTTGTCGCGCCGAAGGCGAAGCCTGAAGTCGATTCAAAATCTCTTTCGTCCTCGACGCTTCGTTCGGGTTCGAATTCTTGAAGCGCCTTGCCAGCATCAACGCAAGACCGCTTTTCGAATCGGCCGCAGCCTCAATCGAGCGAATCGTCCACTCCACTTGATTACTCGCCAACTTCTTGGCAAGCTTATCGATTTCGGTATTGTCTTTCGCGGACCAAAGGATTTCGCCGGAAGGACCTACCACATAAAGCTGACGATGCTTACGATTCTTTTTCTGCGCCTCGGCCATCGCGCCTAAATAGACGCTCGTCTTGATCGCTTTACGCTTAATGAACTCATTGACCTCTTCCTTCGAGTGAGGAGCCTCAGGAACATAACTCGTCAAAAACGTGATGCCTGAGCCGGAGAATTTGGCCGCCAGAGATGAGTAGTCCTTGATTGCGTCTTCGACTTTCGGGCAAACCATACAAAGTTTTTGCACCACCGTTATGCCGGAGTTCAGATGCTCGGGGGCCTCTATAGGGCCTGCGAGATAATGAGATCGATCGATATTGACCCAGCCGGTTTTAACCACGCGATTACTCGGATTGTCGGTATAGAATTCTTCCTCGCCGAACAATGTCAGCGACATCAAGCAAGCGATGACTAACGGCATTATCCTCATACTTCAACGACGGTAATCGTCCTCATAGCGAACGATATCATCCTCTTCCAAGTAGTCTCCGATTTGCACCTCGGAAACGATGAGTTCACATTTGTCGGAGATGTTTTCGATTCTATGCTTTACGCCCTTCGGGACCGAGACCAGCGAATCTTCCTTTACCTTGATCACGTTGTCCCCGATCGTACAAAGCCCTTCTCCACGAATGATCGACCACATTTCTTTTCGATGTTCATGCGACTGAAGCGATAAACGCTTTCCGGGTTCAACGGAGAAGACCTTCGTCTTATAGCCCTCCGTTTGGTACGTTCTAAGGTACCATCCCCAAGGTCTGATTATCTTTCCCTCGCCGGACATCATTTATCGTTGACTTCCCAGAGCTCCTTAACCCAGGCACAAGGCTTAACCCAAGTATTAAGGTGTTTCCCCTTATAGCCGGCGATAGCCTGATCGGGGTTGGGATAGCCGTGGAAGCAAAGTATCTTAGTATTCTTTCTAAGCTTAGGCACAAGAAAATGATTCAGCGGCCACATCCACTGGCAACTGCGCTTAAAACTCGTAACCCATTCATCAGGCCACCAATTGACGTTTTCTTCACCGACCGCGTGAGTCATGTATGCTTGTTCCGTTTGGTAGATAGAGGTATCAAGCGATTCGGGAAGTTCCTTAAGCCACTTCTCATATACGTACCCCATCTTACCCGCTTCAAAACGGAAGCAAGAGGAGTTCCCGACGAAAGGACGTTTACGGAATAAGCGTTTACGGAGCTCTATCCAATTGTGAACGATGCAAAACTCGCCCGGCTTATAATCGAAGAAGCTGTCGAGCTCGCCCGTGATGATCTGATCAATATCGAGGAATAATGTCGGACCTTTCAAATCGGCACAGCCGTCCTTGAAAAGCGCGATCTTGATATAGATATTAGGCCAACCACTATAACGAGGCGTGTCGATAAATTCTTTCGGCTTCTCGGGAATCGGCTGAGCGTCGATACCTTCATCAAGTCCGGTAGCGTCGTCGGTAATGCATACGAAACGGAAAGGACGATGAAGATTCTTCTTTACCGCGCGATAGACACGATTGACGTACGAGGCGGAATAGAGAGTTCCCCACTTAAGCGTAAGTATATTAACCATTTCTTGTTCCATAACATACAATAGAAATTACTGATGGTATTTTACAAGATTGGCCGAGTAATGTCAATGGGGCTTACGTCAAAGAGTCGATTCTCGGAGCCAAGGCATCGATATCGGAATCACGAGTGCAAATAACCCGCGGCAGTTTGTGATTATCACTCTCGTCGGTGACGATGAATGGCGGATAAACGACGTCTTTAGTCGCGCTGGAGAAACGCGCTCTAACTTTTTCAAGCGCCGCGTCGTTCACATGTCCGTACGGATACGAAAAGCTATCGCACTTCTTGCCGGTCCATTCTTCTATTCGTTTAATGGATTCATCGAGCTCCGCGTCTTTGTTCTTAACCCGGTCGATATGAACATGATCATGAGTGTGAGAGCCGATTTCGCAAAGCCCCGAATCACTCATCTCCTTAAGCTCGGCAACCGAACAAATCGTCTCACGACGATAACGATCGAAATCGATCCCCTTCCCGAACATCAAGCGCATGATCGCCGGCCCGTTCAAGAACGGCAAGAAACGTTTGATGCGCTTGAACGTCTTGAAATACCTGTTGAAGTTACCGTTCTTCTCGATAGTTTTATCAGCCAAGATCGCCATCCCGTCCAGCTCCGCGTAAGGGCAATCACGAAACCCTTTTTCGATCAAGGCGGTCGCGACATAAAAGACGAATGGAACATTTAAACGTTTGAAGAGCTCAAAGCCTTCGGTATAGACGTTACGAGCCCCGTCATCGATCGTGATTACGATATCCTTATGCTCCTTATCGTCTGCTTTGTGCTCGAGAAACGTCTTCATCGAGACGAACTCGTAGCCACGTTCTCGCGATGCCGTGATAAACTCTTCGAGTTTCTGAGGCGGAACTGCGAGATTTCGATATAAGGGGCACTTATTGGAGCGCGGCGAATCGCTTTCGATCAAATGGAGCATCCATATAATACCTTTATTCATCGATCAAGTCTCCTATGCGTGAATATCCCATCCAAAAGGCCGATCTTAAATCCCTGTTTTCTCCACCAAAGACAATTAAGCGGCTTCTCGAAATCCTGATATCCTCCAACGGTGCGCGACGACGGATGAGCGTCCGCGTAATCCGCGATTTTAAGGAACAGCTCGCGGCGAATCAAAACGGGGTTATTCGTCCAGTTAAGATAACGGCTATCGGTAATCAGCCCTACTTCGTCTCGCTTGAAAATCTTCGGGAACAGCTTTTCCGGGTAGCGCTCGACATAAACGCCGCGCGCGGCGATTCTGCGACACTTGAAAGGACGAAAAAGACGAATAAAGAAATTGCCCTTCTTAAGTCTCGAAGGGTTTATGAAGCGCGGGTCGACTTCGGTCGGTTTATATATGGACGAATATTTGTCAGGATCTCCGCACGGCTCTCCGGGATTAAAGATCGAGCGGAGACGAACCATATCGACCGCTCCGGACTTGATCCACGCTTTCGCCTTCTCGAGTTCCTTAACCGCTTCGTCTGGAGATACGAGGAGATTGAAATCGTTTTCAAGAAAAATGACGAATTCGCTCTTAAGGTTCTCGACTACCCAGCGAATGCCGCCTTGAATACCGATATTCTTATCTCGTCCTAAGTACTCTATCGCGTACTTCTCCGCGACCTCTCTGTCGCTTTGAGAAATCTCTTGGAAGAAGAGTTTGAACTCGTTAAGGCGCTTCGGGAAATCTCCGTACTGCGCAAGCGTATTCGCGATCGTCTGAGGCGCTTTCCAAGACAGCACCCCGGCGCTGATGTCAGAAACTGCATCTTCGGTCATTTAAGTCCACCTTTTTAACATATCATTTTAAGCATCGGTACGTTTAACGAAACCGTATTGCTTACTGATGTCCAAGAAATAGCAAATCGCCCAGTACATCAAGATCGAATAAGCCATAAGCTCCGTGCCCTCTTCCGCCGCGTGCTTCGCAGGAAGATGTTCCGACGTGCAAATCGTTTTCCAAATCGCCTTATTGCCGAAAACTCGAGAGAACCCAAGCAGCAAGAAAAGTCCCAATGTAAGCGCGGGGAAGTGGTGATTGTTGCGGATATTCATAAGCCCATCGCGAATCGTCCAACGATAACGCCAAGCAAAGAAGAAAGCTGTAGCAGTCGCAATTAGCGCAGGGACAAGCCAGAATCCATGGCAAATCTTATCAAGAAACGCATCTTGCTCTCGAATCAAAAGCGTAGTGAAAAAGCCGGTTACAAGAATGAGGCCTCCTCTAAACGGTTTGGCGATTTTGATCAGAATCGAATTAAGAACTACTATCGCTAAAAGAACTAACGCCTGCGTAATCTCGACAATACCCAGTTCTTCGCAATCAAGACCGAAGACAGCCGTATCTAACCAAATAAGAAACGCGGGGATAGTGCAAATCGCCGCAGCAGGTACGAACCCGTTCAATAGACGCAAGATGTCACTGCCGTACTTATTTTCCATAATCAACCCTCTCTTACATCTTGCTCGAACATTGTTCTTCTTGCGCTTTTTGCTTACGATAAACGTAGGCTTGCAAGAGCGCGGTCAGCGCGAAGAAAGCGAGGAGCATTTCACCGCCCTCTTCAAATACGCGAAAGAGCGCAGAGGCCGAATCATTACAGACAATACCGAATTTCTCGAGCTTACCCTCAAAGTCGTCCGCAAGCTGTGACATCACACCGCAACCGCCGAAGAACGCAACCGTCCAAGCCACGGGATGAAGGCGGAAAAATTCCTTAAAGAGCGTGAGGCCGTAACGAACAAGCGGAGCAATAATCGCGATTATCGCGACAGAGTAAAACACGAAGACCATCAACTTCGCCTCGATCGGCACCGCCTCATTCATAAAGAACTTCGCCTTGAAATTAAAGTTCACGTTCGACAAGTGAGGCCAAATATAATGTCCGAACGTCTTATGCAGATCCGTCTCGCGACAAATCGCAATAAACGCCAGTAAGGAATAGTCGAGGCTCCATGCCCACTGCCATTTCCCCTCCTTCGTCGGCGGGAAAAGCCAAGCGAAAGGAATGATCAGCGCGAACAAGGGTAGCGTCATAAGTTCAACCGGCGAGGCTCCGTCCATATTGAAAAGCTCCGTGATCGTAGCCGGCGAAACGATCGCCCAGATTGAAATGAGAATAGACATGCCTAGCACGAACAAAATCGGAGGCATAAGGAAAGAATACTTCGAGGTTACCATGTTCATGCGATAATTATATCACAAAAGCTGAAAATACTCAAACAGCTTCGATCGTTTCGACGAAGAGGCAGGATTTATCGCATTCGCCCTTCGCGGCACCTTCACACGAAGGAAAGACGCAAAGACGCTGGGCGGAGTCGCCGTCCTTGGCGACACGCTTGCGGATATAACCGATGTGACGAAGATTGTCTTCCTTGCCGAGACGTTTCGCGAAACGCATCGCGGCGCAAGTATTGATCCAGACGACCGCGCAATCATCCTTCGCGCAAAGTTCGAGCGACTTCATGAAGTCGTAAGACCCCGTCGAGAAGGACGGCACGACGATCATCGTGAGCTTAAACGACTGCATAAGCTGAGTCACATACTGGGTCGTCAGGAAGTCCTTACAGATAATGATCGCGATTCGCCCGATTCCCTCGGCGTGAATGATCGTGATCTTTCGGTCGCGGCGGATATGCTCCTGCCAATAGGAGCCGTCCTTAAAATAGCGGAAAGGAAATTGCTTCGACTGTTCGGCGACGAGTTCACCTTCGCCGGTTAAGACCGTCACATAATTGCGCCCTTCGTCCCAAACGCTAGGTAAGAAGATAAGCCGCGGCACTTTTACCTTACCCGCGTTCTCCTTAAGGCGCTTCGCAATCGACGCGGCCATCGGGGGTTTGCCCATAATCTCCGGAAAGACGAGAATCTCGGCACCTTCTTCTCCGGCCTTCACGATCTTTCCCCAAAGCATATCGTCGTAGACTTGATTATAGGTATGAACATAATCGACGTCGTAATATTGAACATCGTCGATCACACGATAAATGGAATTCAAGTTCGCGGCGTTTTTAAGCGGCGTCGCGGCGACGCGGAGCTTCCCTGTCTTAGCAAAATCGGGGAAGAAATCTTTTTTCAAGAAGACATGCTTATCCTTCATCGTCCGAAGCTTTTCGCCGTCGATCAAGAGGAGATTTCGCATGTAATTATCAGGCCGCGCATAATACTCAGCGAGACGACTCGATCTTTCCCAAACCGAGTGAAAACGCGGCAAAAGCCCTACTTTCGTCTTCGCGCGATTCGAGTTCAAAACCGCAGCGGGCTTCAAAGTCGACTCAAGGCGAACGATTTCTTCTTTCAAGATATCGACGAGCGCCGCGTCGATCATCTCGATCAAGACCATCGGCTTATAACAAGTATCGTCGGTCTTGAAGACGCTGACCATAACACTTAAGTCAGCATAAAACTTCTCGGTCAAATCGCTCTTCGTAAGCTTCTCGGGAAGGACTTTCCGAATCTCGGAAACGATTCTATCCTTCGCGATTTTGGCGAGACACCCGTATCGAACATAAAAGCCGCTCCCGCTTTTCGCAATCACATGCGAGCAGAGGTCGGCTTCGATGTCGTAGATCTTCATATTTTGAGGATTTCCCTCGCGAGGGTGACTTGTTCCTTAGTGGGCGACTTAACGCCCTCAAGGCCATAAGGGAGGCCTAACTCTTTCCACTTGAAAACGCCGAGAGTATGATAAGGAAGAACATCGACGCGCTCGACGCACTTTAGCGAGTGGATGAACTCGGCTGTTTTTCTTAAAGTCGCCTCGTCTTCATTGATCCCGGGGACGAGGACATAACGAATCCAAACTCGCTTCCCCTTCTCGTCCAAGTACTTCGCGAAATCAAGAACGTTCGCATTATCCTGACCGACGAGTTCCTTGTGCGCGGCAGGATCGATGTGCTTGATATCGAGCATGACGACATCCGTCGCGGCGATTAAGCGCTCGAACGCGGCGAACTTCTCGCCTTCGCGAGTAAACGGGCCGCCCGCCGTATCCATGCAAGTGTTGACGCCCTGAGCGTGAGCAAGCTCGAAGATTTCGCTCACGAATTCCGGTTGGAGCATCGGCTCGCCGCCGGAAACCGTAATCCCGCCTTCAGTTCCCCAGTAATTCTTGTAACGAAGAGCCTTCTTAAGGATATCTTCAGGGGTAACTTCCTGAGCGCAGGGCTTCGCCCAAGTATCGGGATTATGGCAGTATTTACAACGGAATCCGCATCCATGGCAAAACACCAGGAAGCGGACTCCGGGGCCATCGGCCGACCCAAACGATTCTGTCGAGTGAATACGGCCGATAGTCATTTTTTCACCTCTTTCCTATTAGAGCGAGGAGTGGCAAGTACGGCTGATGACGTCGTCCTGCTGTTCCTTCGTGAGGTTGATGAACTTCACGGCATAACCCGAAACGCGGATCGTGAAGTTGGCATACTCGGGCTTTTCAGGGTGAGCCTGGCAGTCGAGGAGCTTTTCAACGCCGAAGACGTTGACGTTGAGGTGATGGGCGCCCTGAGCGAAGTAACCGTCCATCGCCGAGACGAGGTTCGCTACGCGCTCTTCTTCGGTGTTGCCGAGAGCCGCGGGGTTGATCGTCTGGGTGTTGGAGATACCATCGAGAGCGTACTCGTAAGGAAGCTTCGCGACGGAGTTGAGCGATGCCAAAAGGCCGTTCTTTTCAGCACCGTAGGCGGGGTTCGCACCGGGAGCGAAAGGCTTACCGGCGGGACGACCGTCGGGGGTAGCGCCCGTGGCCTTACCGTAAACGACGTTCGAGGTGATCGTAAGGATCGAGGTCGTGGGTTCGGCATCACGATAGGTGTGGTGCTTGGCGACCTTGGCCATGAACGTCTTGAGGAGCCACTTGGCGATATCATCGGCGCGATCATCGTCGTTACCGTACTTCGGGAAGTCGCCTTCGACCTTGAAGCCGGTGGCGAGACCGTCAGCATCACGTTCGACCGTGACCTTAGCGTACTTGATAGCCGAGAGCGAGTCAACCGCATGCGAGAAGCCGGCGATACCGGTCGCGAAAGTACGACGAGCCTTCGTATCGATGAGCGCGAGCTCAGCGGCTTCGTAGTAGTACTTATCGTGCATGTAGTGGATGAGGTTCAAGGTATTGACGTAGAGGGCGGCGAGCCATTCCATCGAGACGTCGAACTTCTTCATGACTTCGTTGTAGTCGAGGACATCGCCCTTGATCGGAGCCCACTCGGGAGCGACCTGAGCCTTGGACTTCTCATCGATACCGCCGTTGATGGCGTAGAGGAGAGCCTTCGCGAGGTTCGCACGAGCGCCGAAGAACTGAAGTTCCTTACCGGTCTGGGTAGCGGAGACGCAGCAGCAAATCGCGTAGTCATCGCCCCAAACGCGACGCATGACGTCGTCGTTCTCGTACTGGATCGAGGAAGTGTCGATCGAGACCTTGGCGCAGTATTCGCGGAAGGTCTTGGGAAGACGCTTCGAGTAGAGAATCGTCATGTTGGGTTCCGGGCTGGGGCCCATCGTCTCGAGCGTGTGGACGATACGATAGTCGTTCTTCGTGACGAGGCTGCGACCGTCGATACCGAGACCGCCGATCGAGAGAGTCGCCCATACGGGGTCGCCCGAGAAGAGCTGGTTGTAGCTCTCGATACGAGCGAAGCGGACCATACGGAGCTTCATGACGAGGTGGTCGATGATTTCCTGAGCTTCGCTTTCGGTGATGACGCCGTTAGCGAGGTCGCGTTCCATGTAGATATCGATGAAGGTCGAGACACGGCCGATCGACATCGCGGCACCGTTCTGGCTCTTGATCGCGGCGAGGTAGCCGAAGTAGGTCCACTGGACGGCTTCACGAGCGTTCGTCGCAGGCTTCGAAATATCGAAACCATAAGCGGCGGCCATCGTCTTCATCTTGTTGAGAGCCTTGATCTGATCGGCGACTTCTTCGCGGAGACGAATGACGTCGTCGGTCATCGTGCCGTCACCGACGTTCGCGAGGTCGGCCTTCTTGGCGGCGATAAGCGCGTCGATACCGTAGAGCGCGACGCGGCGATAGTCACCGACGATACGACCGCGGCCATAGGTGTCGGGAAGGCCGGTAATGATGTGGGCCTTACGAACGGCACGAATCTCGGGGGTGTAGACGTCGAAGACGCCCTGGTTGTGGGTCTTGTGATAAGTCGTGAAGATCTTATGGAGCTCGGCCGAGGGAGTATAGCCATACATCTGGCAAGCTTCTTCAGCCATCTTGATGCCGCCGTAGGGCATGAACGCGCGCTTGAGCGGCTTATCGGTCTGGATACCGACGATCTTTTCGAGGTCCTTGTCGAGGTAGCCCGCGGGGTGCGAGTCGACGTCGGCGACGACGTCCGTGTCCATATCGAGAACGCCCTTCTTGGCGCGTTCTTCAACCATGAGCGCGGAGAGCTGAGCCCAGAGCTTGTTGGTCGATTCAGCAGCCGGAGCGAGGAACGAAGTGTCACCATCGTAGGGCTTGTAGTTGCGCTGAATGAAGTCGGAAACGTTGATCTCTTCCTGCCAACGTCCACCGACGAATCCCTGCCATGCAGTATTGTTTTCCATTTTATTTATCTTTCTTTACTTTGGTGGTAAATCTAATACACTTTATTGTATCATTTCTCCCACCGAAAATCAATCGTGATCGCTGTTTTCGGCTTACTTGAAATAGCGGTTGTAGAGGCCCTGGAAAGCCTTACCGTGACGAGCTTCGTCCTTCGCCATTTCATGAACCGTGTCATGAATCGCGTCGTAATTAAGCTCCTTCGCACGCTTGGCGATCGCGAGCTTACCGGCGGTAGCGCCAGCTTCCGCTTCCATGCGGCGCTTCAAATTTTCCTTCGTCGAGTCGGTAACGATATCGATCTTCTTTCCGAGGAGCTCAGCGAACTTCGCCGCATGCTCGGCCTCTTCAAACGCGATACGCTTATAAGCTTCGGCGACTTCGGGATAGCCTTCACGATCGGCCTGACGGGACATCGCGAGGTACATACCTACTTCAGTGCATTCGCCGTAGAAATGATCCTTAAGACCCTGAGTGACTTCGGCGTCTTCGACGATACCGTCGCCTACATGATGCTCGCAGGGGAATTCGAGACCGGCGGCCTGCTTCGAAAACTTCGAACCGGGAACTCCGCAGAGGGGGCACTTTTCAGGAGCCGTATCACCGGTATGGACATAACCGCAAACAGGGCAAACCCACTTATTCATCGTATCATTCCTTTCTTGTTTTCACGCTTCTTTTCAAATGAGTATACCATAATCGCGCGCGTACGCGCAAGGGGCAAAATTCAGAAGTTTTGGGTCTTTGCGATAGCGATCCCGAAAGCTCCCTTTGAGCCCGCTTTTTCGATAGTTTTCATGGCTTCCGCGAGAGTCGAACCGGTCGTCATGATATCGTCGACGACGAGAAAAGTCTTGTTTTCGACCGAGCTCGGACGACGCACCGTAAAAGTCCCCTTCACGTTCTCGCGGCGCTCTTCCTCGCTTAAACCGCTTTGACGCTTAGGATATCCGATTCGCTTCAAAACGCCGCGCTCATAAGGTAGCGCCAACCGTTTCGCCAATCGCTCGGCGAGATACTCCGTTTGATTATATCCTCTTAAGAATCGGTGAAGAGGATTCGAAGGAAGTTCGGTCACCGCATTTATCGAATTCAATCGAAAATTTCCGCGGACTCCGGCTTCGAGAAAGTCCACGAAGTCTTCGATATATTCAAGGCTTCCTCTGAACTTGTAATCCAGAATCAGTTTCCTTACCGTATCATCGAACCAGACTGCCGCGGTAGTGTTCTTTACCTCATAACCGTGTTCTCCCGGCTTGATGAAAGGAATCCTATCGAGGCAGTCGGAACATAAATGTCGCCCGGGTCTATCCACCGGGCGACGACATACCCCGCAAACGCGGGGATAGAAGATATCAAGAATCTTACTTAGCAAGGAGATTCGAGGGATATTCTCCCGCGTCCACGAGCTTCTTGATCTCCGCCATCACGTAAGGCTTATCTTCGCGATAGGTAACGCCGAACCAGCTCGACTCGGTCGGGAGAACCTTGCAGTCCGCCTTACCTTCTTTGATGAGCTCGTCGACGACGAAAGGAATATACCATTCGCTCTTCATTTCAGTGCCGCGCGCGGCGAGGAACTTGACGAAACGATCTTCGAGTTCCGTGAAGAGTTTCGGCGTGAAGCCCCAGCAGTTCATCGAAACGCGCGAATCGAGCGCGACCTTGACGAGGTGCTCCGGGTCTTCCTGATTCTCGGCCATATCCCCCGCCTTGACGAGCTTCGTCATTTCGGTGACGCTCTTGAGGGTGCCGTCTTCAGCGATATCGCAGATACCGCGAGCGACCGAGCCGTTCTCGGAAAGCGTAAGCGAGAGCTTGTAGCCGACCATCGAGAAGTGAAGCGAATCGGGATCGACGGACGAAAGGTATTCGCCGAGCTTGGCCATCGCGTCACGACCGTAGAAGTCGTCGGCGTTGATGACGGCGAAAGGAGTCTTCACGATGTCGCGAGCGGCGCGAACGGCGTGCGCGGTACCCCAAGGTTTCGTACGGCCTTCGGGGAACGTGAAAGGAGCGGGAAGATCGTTGAAATCCTGATAGCAATAATCGATATCGACGAGGCCTTCATACTTCTTGCCGACCTTTTCCTTGAACTCTTCTTCGAAGTCGTGACGAATGATGAAGACGACCTTCCCGAAACCGCCGCGGATCGCGTCGAAAACGGAATAGTCGAGGATGGCTTCGCCGGAGGGACCGACGGGATCGACCTGCTTAAGACCACCATAACGCGAGCCCATGCCCGCCGCGAGAACTACGAGAGTAGGTTTCATTCTTTACTTTACCTCTTTGATTACCGAAGCGCAAGCCTTCAAAACGCCCGCGACGTCCGCGAGATTCGAAGGGATGATCATCGTATTGTTGGTTTTGGCTAAATTGCCGAACTGCGAAATGTACTGCTGCGCAAGCTGCATATTGACGGATTCCATACCACCCTGCGACTTGATCGCTTCGGCGACCTTCATGATACCTGCGGCCTGCGCTTCGGCGACGAGCGTAATCTCCTTCGCCTTACCTTCGGCCTCGTTGATCTTACGCATACGCTCGCCTTCGGAAAGCGCGATCGCTTCCTGACGCTCACCCTCGGCGCGGTTGATCTTCGCCTGGCGTTCACCTTCGGACTCGGCGATCATCGCGCGCTTTTCGCGCTCGGCGCGCATCTGCTTCTCCATCGCGTCGCGAATCGTACGAGGAGGCGTGATGTTCTTGATTTCGTAGCGCGTCACTTTAATACCCCAGGGATCCGACGCCTTATCGACCGCGGTGACGATCGCCTGATTGATCGAGGTACGTTCTTCGAACGAGCGATCGAGATCGAGCTTGCCCATCTCCGAGCGCATCGTCGTCTGCGCGAGCTGAGTCGTCGCGAAAAGATAATTGCCGATACCATAAGAAGCCTTGACGGGGTCGACGACCTGCATGTAAAGAATACCGTCGACCGAAACGGCGATGTTATCCTTCGTAATGCACTCCTGCGGCGGAACGTCGATCGCCTGTTCCTTCAAGGTATGACGATAAGCGATCTTTTCGACAAAAGGAATAAGGAAGTGAAGTCCCGCGTCGAGTGTGCGGCGATACTTACCGAAGAATTCGATGATGTAGGCCGTCTTCTGAGGTACGATCACGAAGCACTTGATAAGCGCGAGAGCGATAGTGGCGATAAGTATATACATAAGAACGGATTCGATTGGCATTTCAGGTTTCTCCGATTAGCGGCGTTTAGTACGGATATCGGTCACTTGCGCGCCCGGTCCATCCATTAAAATATCATTCAGAAGCTTATCGTCGAGGATCTCGCGATTGTCGAGAGTCTTGGCGACAGGCTGCGGCGGAGGAGGCGTCGAAGGCGTCGGAAGCGACGGCGCGGGAGCCTTCGGCTTGGATAGTTCCGAGAGCGAAGGTAGCGAATGAGAAGCTACGGGCTTGATCGGACGCTCCTGAAGATTCTTCGACGCTTCAATCTTTACTGCCGGCTTTTCTCCTTGCCCTTGACCTTGACCTATCCCTTGCCCCTTCATCTTCTTCACCGCTCGCATCAACTCTTCGATCGTAGCGGTCGTCGCGATCTTCGAAGCCTTGATAAGCGACATTTCAATAAGCGTACGAACCGAGAGGACGTAGCGAAGCTTATCTTCCATCTGTGCGATCTGGTCGCAGACCTGAAAGACGCGCGAAGGATCTACCCCTTTCGCTTGCTCGCTCAAGACCTTGATCTGATCCTCGGTCGCTTCCAAGCTCTTGGAATTCGCTCCGAGCGCCTGCAAGACGACGAGATTACGGAAATGCGACAAAAGCTCCCCCGCGAGGCGGCGCATATTCTTACCGGCCGAATCGAACATCTCGACCGACTCAAGGATTTTCGCCGCGTCGCCTTTCAGAATCGCTCCGGCGAGTTCTTCCAAAGCCGAACGCGAAACGAGGCCGAAAACGCCGAGCGCGTCTTCTTCGGTAATCTTGTTGCCTTTGAAGGAAATAAGCTGATCAAGCGAGGACAGCGCGTCGCGCATGCCGCCTTCCGCGCCGCGAGCGATCGCCAGAAGCGCGTCTTCTTCCGCGTCAATCCCCTCTTTCTCGCAAATGTATTTAAGTCGCGAGACGATGTCATGAGTCAAGATTCGACGAAGATCGAAACGCTGACAACGCGAAATGATGGTCGCGAGCACTTTATCGCCTTCTGTGGTCGCGAAAATGAAGCGAACATACTCCGGGGGCTCTTCGAGCGTTTTCAAAAGCGCGTTCCACGCCGCGTTCGAGAGCATGTGACATTCGTCGATAATGAAAATCTTGTATTTCGAAGACGTGGGCTTGAACTGCACGGATTCGATGATCGGCTTGACGTCCTCGACCTTATTGTGAGATGCGGCATCGAGCTCAGTCACGTCGAGACTGTTGCCGGCGGCGATTTCGCGGCAGTTGTCACACTCTCCGCAGGGCTCGACCCCTTTAGGATTTATGCAATTGAGCGCTTTCGCGAAGATACGCGACATCGTCGTTTTACCGATACCTCTGGGACCGATAAAAAGATAAGCGTTAGCTACGCGTCCGGAGCCGATCGCATTGCGCAAAGTTTTGACGACATGCTCCTGCCCGACGACATCTTCGAAAGTCATCGGACGATATTTAAGCGGAAGCGCGATATGCTTATTCTCCACGTTTCAGCGCCTTTCTTTCACGGAACTTGCGAGCGCGAACGACGAAGTCTTTAACCATGAAATAAGCGATCGGGGTACAGACGAACGCGACGAGGATTCCTCCGAGGAAGAACGAAATGATAACGTCCGTACCCAGCGATAAGACGGCCTTGCGAGTCCACTCCATCGCCTGGAGTTTCTCGAACGAGAGCGAGCCGCCGAACAACAAGCGATTGACGAAATACGTCTGAGCGGGATAAATGAAAAGGATCGAGACGGGATTCGAAATGAACGTACCGGCGGTAGCGCCGATCTTCGAAACTCTCATCATCATCGCGAGCGGAATCGCGAGGATAAGCTGAAGCCCGAAAGGAATAGCGCAGCCGATGAAGACGCCGAGCGCCCAACCGGCCGCGATATCTTCGACGGGAAGTTTCTCTCGCGCGAGCTTGCGCTTGAGTCTTCCCGTCAAGAGTCTGAACTTACGAACGATCAACGTTCTCAGTAGCCGATGTTGATGATCGGCATAACGGGCGTATCGCTGTCACGAATGACGTTGATAAGGCCGACCTGGAAACCATAAAGAGTCTCGGCGCGGTTGATAAGGCCGACCTGGAAGCCGTTGACGCTACCGGCGACGTTGATAAGGCCGAGCTGAAGGCCATCGGAACCGATCGTTTCGTTCCAGAGACCGACCTGCGCACCGGCGAGATCGCCGCGGCCGACGGAGTTGTAGAGACCGACCTGAAGACCGCCGGCGTAGTCCTTAACATCGTTGCGAAGAACGTTGAGCTGGATACCTTCGAAGTAGATCGAACGACCCCAGAGGCCGAGATCGATACCGGTGATCGAGTCATGGCAGCTCGAGAAAGGAATCGTGAGGCGAAGGCCGATGATATCAGGCGAGTTCGGCCACTGGCAAATAGCGATGGGCGAGGGCCAGATCGCGGACTGTTCGCGCGGAATGCGCTTGATAGTGGCGTCCGTCTTATCGGCGTCATCCTTAGCGAAAAGCGGCATCGCCATAGCGACGACGAGAGCGATCGAGAACAATTTCTTCATTTGGATTACTCCTTCAGTTTAGTTTTATTGAGGTTATTATATGCTTTTTCTGCGGAAAAATCAAGGGTTATCGAATATGAACCTTTTTGATCACGACAGGAACTTCAGGGACGTTCTGGTGGTAACCGCAATTCCCGGTCGGGACTTTCGCGATCTTATCGACGATTTCGATACCGTCGATAACCTCGCCGAAGACCGCGTATCCGAATCCCTGAGGAGTCGGTTGCGAGAAATCGAGGAAGTCGTTGTCGACGAGATTGATGAAGAACTGGCTCGTCGCGGAGTCTATAACCATCGTACGCGCCATCGCGATAGTGCCGCGCTTGTTCTTTAGCCCGTTCATCGCTTCGTTCTTGATCGGCTCTTTCGTAGGCTTCTGATTCATATTGCGATCGAAGCCGCCGCCCTGAATCATGAATCCTTCGATAACGCGGTGAAAAGTCGTGCCGTCGTAGTGGCCGGACGCGGCATAATCTAAGAAGTTCTTGACCGTGATAGGCGCCTTATCTTCGTTAAGCGCGACCGTGATCGAGCCGAGAGAAGTCTCGATAATGACCTGTTTCATTTTACTCTTGTACCTCTTGGATGGAATTGGGAACCGGCGCAACGTCGGGAACGACGGGGGCGGACGCGAGCTTCAAAATCTGATCGAGCTTACCTTCGATGCGATCGAGCTGAGCCTTCGAGTCGTTGAGCTTCAAGTCGATAGCGCCGGCTTTCGCGTCGACTTCTTCGACCTTCGCGGTGAGCTGCTTGGAGCGGACGTCGATACGAGCCTGAATCTCGAGCGATTCGCCGCGGACCGTGTCGCGAACTTCCGCATTCGAGACGCCCTGGTTGAACCAGAACCAAAGATATGCGAGCGCGGCCAAAACCGCCAATAGGAATATACCCTTTAATAATGCCAATAATGCTTTCATGATTTCCTTATCTTAGTTATTCTTCGTACAAGTCGTTTTGATAAAGGTGGCAGGAGCGAGGACCGTGATCTCCGCGTCGCCGCTTCCGTTGAGTGTAACAGGAGTATCGTTGACCATCAAAGCGAGCGACGAATATCCCGCTCGAATTTCAGCGTGAACGATAAGCGTATTGCCTTCGATCGCGAGACCCTCTTCGTCGACAATGCCGTCCTTGATCCAGAGCTTCGTCCCCTTCGTTTCGATAAGCACGATCGGGATAATCGTTAGCGGTTGATCTGAAACGATCACCTTGGAGATGTCGATCGTATTATCTTTGGAAGACAAGACAACGAACGAAATCGTACCGTTCTTGATATAATACCCTTCCTCAGCAGTGTAAGTAACCTCTAACTTCGTTCCTTCCATGACCGAAATCATATTGTCGGAATCGGGCTCGACAAGCTGTCCATCAGCCTTAACCGTAACAGTAGTATGCTCAATGGTCGGGATGATAATGCCCTCGACATTGATCTTCTCAGCATAAAGCATTCCATCTCTCACCACAGGTTGATACTTCATGGGCTGACCGTTAGTCTTGATCTGAATATATGTGGGGAGCTTGATGCCTTCAGTAATACCGCTGAGAATCGGAGCACTGTCATCGTTAACGACAGCGGTAAGAATATCAGGAAGATCAATATTGAAACCTTCCGGAATGGTAATGATATCGCTCCCCTTCGTGGTGTCAATCGCCTTGACCGACAATCTGCCACTACCGACCAAAGTACCATCACCAGCTAAAGTTCCGACCGACAAATCGGATCCGACATCAAGCGTCGCGCCGTCATGAACGATGATTGTAGCGTCAGTCGCGGAAACGGCAGAACGGCGGGTCGCGAAGGTTCCGCCTTGGACGTTAATCGTACCATTACCGTTGATTGTCAAGTTAACAACCGCAAAGACATTCGTGCCTGTCTTGGAGAGCGTTACATCATTAGACATATTCATCGTAACAGCAGACCATTGTCCTCCAACCAAACCGAAATGTTGTGTACCACCGATGGTCGAGTCTTTGGTCACATTAAGAGTTTTAATCGGATATGCATGGTTCGAATAAGTTGAATCGAGACCGTTAACCGCCTTATTATTTACGAAAGAACCTCCATCAAGAGTCAAAACCGTCGTTGATGCTCCGCTTAAACCATTTTGATCGAACGAAGCTCCATCCTTAACGATAACTTCTGATGCTCCAACAAATTGAGAGTTAGAGTTCATCTTGAAATCGGAAGCGGTTACGATAACCGGCTTATTGCCCGTAATCGTCCCCGTGTAAGTTCCATTATCATTGAAACGAATAAAGCCGTTATCGATATTGAAACCGACATTATACATCGAACCGGGAACGATGAATGTACCGAGGCCGATCTTACGAATCGGGTTAATCGTGCCGGAGAAATTATATGGGTAAGCGGTAGTTTCTTCACCTTCATTCATTGCTACGAAGGTAATATGCGTATTCGCGCCAAGCGAAACCATGCCCGAAATACGCGACTGAAGATAGAGGTCACCGCAGAATCCCGTCGCATCGACAGGTGCATTCAGAATGTAATCGGGATTATCATTCGGAGTTGCAACGTCACCTAAATCTTCGAGCGTCAAGAACTTGAATTCATGTTCATCTAAGGTATAGCTCGTGTCAGAATTCTTGACCGTTACGCCATTAGCCGTAATGACGTCATTAACCTTAATCGCCTTGACTTCATCGGCATTAATGGTGACATTACGCTCACCTTCTGTCGGCCAATTGATAACCGAACCATTGGACTTCTTCCACGAATTTTCTCGCGTCCAAACATTGCGCTCATCGTCATCGCCGCCCATATCGGCCGGATCGGCCTGACGCGTATAAAGACCATCGTCTTCAACTTCGACAAGCTGAATACCTGCGAGACCCAATCGTCCGTTCGATTTGTCAGGATAGGTCAAATAGATGTTTTCAATCGTTTCACCTGCCGCAAGACCAAGAGCTGCCGCGGACATACGATAACGGATATAGTTCGTACCCTCGACCATAGTCTCAGAGTCGCAATACGCCGCGCCGTTCCAACGCGTATCGGCAGTAGCGGCAATTGTGGAGCCATGTCCGTCACCTGCGAAGTATTTCCATTCGCCGTCATTGGCCTTAACGCCGATTGGAAGAAGTGAAATCGTTTCCGCAGTCTGGTCAGAAGCCTGGTAAATATAAAGGTCGAAAATCTGATAAGGAACGTCCGAGATACCGACTTCCCAGAAGAGCTTCCCGGTCGGAGTGGGCTTAAGGACACGTGTTTCGCTCGTTCCGTCGACATCCTGTGTTATCGTGAGCGCGGCAGTTGCGTTATCACCACTTAAGCGTTCCGAATCATCAAAATACGAATAGGTGAGCTTACCGTTACCGGTCGTTTGCTTATTACGCCCACCAAGACCACTGCCGGCATTTACAAGATATGAGTTCGGCATATAATAGAATACTCTTGTATTGGCCAAAACTTCGCCGTTACCATCCTTAACCTTGAAGATTTCGGTGGTACCGGCGTCATTGTTATTGTAATCCTTCGAGTGATTCCAGAATATGCCCACGACCGGGAAGCCGCCGACATTTTCATCCAATTCACCGATATGACCTTCGGTTGCGCCACGAGGACCGAACTTAATCGAAATCGAGTTCGTCTTCTTGATTAGGAGCAAACGATTATCAATGATTTTCGCAAGTGCGTTCTCAGGCAAGTTGGTAAACGTGAGTTCTGTCGGCGCGATAACCGTCATCGGATCGATATCTTGCATGATACCGGTAGCGCCCGACTCAAACGATTCCAATTGTTCGCTCGTAAAGGTATATTCGGTTTCGGAATGGAGTTTACCGAAGTAGATAACCCCATCATGGACCACGCAGTCAGCGGTGATATCCTCTGCGTTTTCATCAATGATAGTGAGTCCCGTAGGAATCGAAGTAACACCTTCAACAACCGCGGCAATCTTGATAAACTTCGCAGGACGAGTGATTTTGATCTTGGCATTGTTATGCGTTGGACCGAGCGGAATTTCTTGGAAATGTCCATCAGTCAGATCAAGAGTTTCGGAATTGAGAATAAGACCATTAGTGGTATTGATAATACCGATTTCAGTATCCGTATGATAGATTTCCCAACCGGTCGGGAGATTGACCGCAGCAAATCCGGCTCCGTACGTAATCGATGTTTTAGCGGTAATCAAGGGAAGCGGCTGACCTACCTGCGCTGCAGTAAGAAACTCGGGAGTCAAAGAAGAGCCGTCATATTTCGCCTCGGGTCCGAGAATGAGCTTGCCGACGCCTTCCGCTTCACCTCCGACCAAACCGATGCCGGAGATTAAGCCGTTAACCGTAATTGAGCAGTTCGCGGAAAGACAATTAACGGAGCCGTTCAAAACCAAGTTCTTAACGACAGGCTTCGTACCGGCGGTGTAATTCTCTAGGTCAAGTGTCGCGCCGGAGGCGATTTCAAGCGTTCCGTCGGAGATTCTCGGCTGCGCACCGCTATTATGCGCGAGTCTGAGTCCGCCGCTTGTGACGAGAATCTTGCCCGTGCCGGTAACTTGAGGGCAAGACATATAGGCCGGCTGATTGCCGATGATTTCGAGAGTATGCTCGCCTAATTCGATAGCGGTCGAGTTATTAAAGTGAAGCGAAAGGCCACAAGCGAAGCCATCACAATTGATTGTAGCATCCCCTTCTAGAACGAGTTTGGAAATCGGGAATGCCGCTTTAATATCACTATGATGTGCCGCGGAATTTTTGTATGTCGCGCCTTCTTCTAGCGTCAAGCAATAAGTCGCGGATTGACTATAACCATTGCTCATTCCGTTCATATCAAGTGCCGCGCCGGTTTTGACGCGAATCGCACGATTGACGCCATAGGCGCCAAGGCACTTATTGTGACCCATCTTCAAAGTACCGCTCCTGACAAGAACGCTACCTGTAAAGCTGGAGTTATCGGCCGAAATCGTAACCGAATTACCATCTCCCGCATTAACGGCAATCTGACCGATACCTTCAGTTTGACAAGTTACAACCCCATTAACCTCTCCGGGAGTATTGTAGCTGATAGTGCCGTTATCGATATTGAAGGCATATCCATACATTGAGCTCGGAACGATAAAGGTACCGAGACCGACCTTGCCGATGGGATGCTGCAAGTTCGAGAAGGTATAAGGATACGCGGTAGTCTCTTCCGCGGCATTTTCTTCATCGCTCTTATTTTCATCAATACCTGCAACGAAGATTACGCGCGTTTCATCGCCGAGCGCAATCGCATCGGAAATACGAGCTTGGAGATAGAGCTTACCGGCAAAACCCGCTGCGCTAAGCTTACCGTTGATTACATAATCAGGGTCTTCCTTTTCTAAAGCTACTTCACCGAGATCCTCCAAGGTCTCGAAGCGGAACTCCGATCCTTCTTCGGAGGCGGTGTTGGTCAAAGTGATCATATCCGCCTTGACCTTAGTATCAACTATAATCTTTGATACTTGATCAGCATCGATGTTGACAAAAGGAACGCCCTCAACCGGCCAATTGACGGCATTACCGCCGGCATCGATCCACGATCCTTCCGCAGTCCACTTAAGTTGCTCGTCGGTCGCATCCACAGGATCTGCACGGCGCGTCAATGTCGAATCGGTCGGAATCGTATAACTAGCGGTCTTATTATCAAGATTAAGTGTAGCATTAGCGGTAATCATTACCGAGCCGACATAGATCTGAGTTTTCGTCAAATCAAGTGAGCCAGTACTCTGTCCATGATATGTGAAAGTTCCATTGCAAAGCGTTAAAGTTTCACCTGGAACATAGCTTTCGGGGAATGTAAGCAAAGCCCCGTCTTGAATCGTCAGGCTACCGGGAAGTGCTGTTGTCGGAAGTTCGAACCTTCCTGCTTCGACGATGACATTTCCGGTGTAGCTACTTGGCAAGTTGACCTGGGGCTTGCCGGTATCGGGTGCATTTATGGTTAAGTTCCCCGATAATGCTCCCGAAACTCTAAATGTAGCTTCTTCAGTCGGCGCGAAGACAAGCGAGCCCGCATGAGTATTCAAAGTCGGAATATCAACCGCCTTGGTGAACTCGAGAATGCCTTCTCCGTAACGATGGAGCGCGGCATCACCGGTATTAAGACGAACTTCGCTCTTGATTTGAAGCTTGGAATTCTCACCGACATACATCGCAAGGCCACGCGTTTGATCCGAAGCGAGAACTAACGCCGAAGCGCCCTTCTGCTCGATGACTGCCGGCTTATTCGTCTGATCGCTCGTCGAAGCGGGGACATAAATCTGAGCGGTTTCTTCAGATGTGCCGCCTTGCCAACGGAAACAACCTTCTCCGGATTTAAGTCCGAAATTATGGCTGACATACGCCCCCGGGTCAAGGTAAAGGCGCTGACGATAGAAGAAAGTTTCAGAACCATTTTGAATAAAATTGAGTCTTCCTCCTTCATTAACACGGATAACACCGGTAATATTCGCGCCTCCGCTCCAACCACTCAAGTCGTTAGCGGTAAAATTAAGGGTCGCTCCGTTTTTAACGAGAACTGTCGGGTTGTCGTCTGTGTGTCCGGTTGCGAAAAGGTTACCGGCATTATTACGATACTTCATCGTGTGGACACCGGATTCGAAAATTAGGTGCGACTTCATCTGCGATGCGAGCGAAGCCGATATATTATAGTCGAGATGAACACCGGTAGTTTCGGAGCCGAGGAACTTGAATGTATTTCCCGAAGTACGGACAAACGAAAGGTACTCAGCACTCGGCGTAACATCCGCATTTGAAGCATCGATAACAAGCGTAAACGTTCCGGTCAAACCGGAAGCATTGAGGTTAAGCGGAAGTTTCTCCGCGCCAACGACATCAACATTACCCGATCCCGAGAATATAATAGCCTTCGCATTGATTGTATCAGATGTATCGATTGCAAGAGTCGAGTTGGCAGCAACTTCGATATTGACAATCAAATCATCCTGCCAATCAACGGTCTTACTGCCATCCGACCAAACAAGATCACTCCAGTTGACATTACCCTCGATTGTCGTCGACAGGCTTGAGGAAGCGACATTGAAGAAGTCAATCGGCTCCGCGGCTGCAAGCTGCGCAATCTGCTCATTATTGACAACGTAATTGTAAATCGCATAATTTGCCGTCAGTGCAGGAGAAGGACGCTGATCATTGAGTCCCTTTGTACCCATAATCAATTTCGTGAGCGCATGAACCTCGCTTCCGCCCCAAATCTTGTTTTCTCCGCCTGGGTTCCACGTAACAACTTCCGTCCCGTTTGCGTAAATTTTAATGGAATTATCCCCTAACGAGGTAATGACAATATTCTGCCATTTATTCGGCGTATAGGGAATCGGCGTATCAAGCGAAGGGAAGCTTTTGTTGTTGTATATTTGAAACGCGTTATCGCCGTTTGCAACGTTCTCCAACTTATATTGCACATCGCCGATGTTAAATCCACACAAATCGCGCCATTGATTCATCCCGTTGGGATTCACCCAGAAGCTTAGCGTCCACCCGGTATCATAGCCGACAAGGCCGTTTGACTCGTCCGCTAGTACATACGAACCTGTTACATTTTGACCATTGCCGCTGGAAAGAGCCTTTGAGCCGAACTGCGAATTATCAGCAAAGGTTGGCGTACCATCGGTATCAAGTTTTCCTTCGATCGAAGCCGTACCGAGATTCGTAGCGTCTCCATCAAGCGGGAAGTAATACTTCATCTCCTTCGGCTCGGGGAAAACGAAATCGGCGAAGTCAGTCGTCGTTCCACCGGTGTAGTGAATACCTTTGAAGATAGCGATGCCTTCAATCACAAGCCCATCTGCGGAAGGATTGGTAGCCGAGTTAATAGCTCCACCGACAGAGAATTTGCTTATTGTTTTACCCGACCATTGTAGCTGCGATCCGTGACCACCTGAAAGCGAAGCGAGCGTAGCTCCGTAATAAACCGAGGTTCCTCCGCTGCCCATCTTCGCAGACATGAGTAGATAGCCCGACTCACCAATGGCGCTACTCGTCGTACATCCATTATAGTCACCGGCGCCTTCGATACAGCCATCAATCGTTCCATTTCCGGCAGCTTTCATACGAACACCGCCGCGATTACCGTTGCTAACTTCATAGCTCATGAGCGCGCGGCGTTGATCGGGAGATGCGGTGAACGACTTATACTTAATCAGGATGACACCCGACGAACCGAAACTCGCGGTATCACTGATTGTTATCAGCGCACCTAAAGAATTACCGGTGGTCTGATTAATGGTTAAGGCATTTTCGGTAACCAAATTGCCGCGCGGATCGAGGGTATAGGTTATACCATCGGTAGTCTTCGCGGAAGCGGACTTGAAGTCACCTCCCCACACCGCGACAGGAGTCGGCGCTGCCCAGACCGCGGCAGAAGTGAAAACGAGAGTGAGCGCTAAAACGAGATAGCGATTAAAGATATTCTTAATGATCATATTCTTCCTCCACAAATTCATTTTTGATTTTCCAATAAATCATTGCTCCATCGATGCGGGATTCAAAATATCAAGATCGGGGAAAAGCGTTTTGAAGTGCTTCTCATTGCGAGTAATCAGTCCCCCTCCAATGCTCTTTGCATATGCCCCAATCAATACATCGGCTATCGGGCGTTTAATCTCTTCACCTGTCCGCTTACGCTGCACATGCCGATACCACGAGTGATACGCCTCACGAACAACATCGTTGTTACTACCGAAATCAAACATAATCCAGTGTGATTCAAGAAACGCATCTTGTTCAAGTTGATTACCACTAAAGCACGGCGCCAATTCAATATATGTAATGGGAGAAATAGCAAGAGGACAATCAAGTTTGCTATTCAAAACCTGTGCCGACGACGACGCGAAAGTCGGGTCATTGGTAAAAATATCAATAAGCACGCAAGTATCGACAACCCACGTCATTATTCTTCACCCTCCCTCATCTCGCGCATATACATCTCGGTCGAGGCAATATCAGGAATATACTTTTTTGCAATGCCGATAGCGTCCATAAAGTTTGGTCTACGGGCAACTTTCGTATTTAAGATCGATACATTACCGACTACCTGTCTAATGATCAATCCATTGAGACAATATACATTTGCAATGCCCTTCTCGCGAAGGTTATATTCTTGTGCCTGAAGGACAGCCTCCTCACCAATAGATGCGATTCTTTCTACGAAATTAGGCATCAGCTACTCCTTCCATGAACAACTTGAACAAATGCTTCGACAGGACGTGAATATCACTTTCGCCATACGCAGCGATTGCTATGTTACATCCGCCATTATAGAGCATCACCCACTTATCAACTGCCTTCGAGTACTTTTCGATGAAGTTCTTCTTGCTGCGATAGAACCGACGACGAACATCTTCGTCGGGAACATAATGTCCTCCGGTCTTGACTCGCACAGCAATACGTGCGATACATACTTCAGGATTATCGAGGAAGGTATAAATAATCGCCGTCTCATAGCCGAGCGACTTCGCTTTCTCGATGACCTTCAAGTAGACGTTCCCCGAAAGCGTCGACTCAATCGCGAAAGAAGTCCCCGCGGCAAAAAGCTCTTCGATGCGCTTTAAGGTTTCTTTGCCCGCTTCGATTTTCGCCGCGGTCGGCTCGGCGGGATTTATCTCTCGCGCGATGTCGTCGGGGTTCACGTAGACAAGCGACTCCGCAGGCAGGAGTACTTTGGAAATAGTACTCTTGCCGCTACCATTGGCGCCGGCTAAGATATAGAGCTTTTTCACCACGATTGACATTATATCAAATTTTAAGCGCCCTCGTCATCAAGAATCTTCAAATACAATTCGCGGCAGTCCCGAAGAACCGCCGCGTATTAATCTATAATCAGCTATTACCTGAATGTGGATTCAGCAATAATATGATGCTTGCCCGAATCGTTCCGTCCATTTGCGAACAATTAGACGATATTGCGATTCGATAACTCGACGAACCGATTTCAACTTATTCGCGGGGATCTTACCTTTGTTGTGACACACTACTGTTCCGCCGGACTTAGTGAGCCAAATCTTCGTATCCTCCGGTTGCGGAACCGCGTCTGTAACATGAACATGAACAGGTTCTAGAGGATTTCCTTCGCCTATCCAAAAATAAACGGTGTAAGGGCCGACATCAAAAACCCGAGGCATTAAGGAATCCTCCTGTCTCTGAATATTCGTAGATTAAATGAGCTCCGTCTTCAATAATCTGCTGATACTCCTTGAGTTCTTCTTCACTAAAGCCCTCGACATCACTCCATTGATAAGACGGAAGCATACAAGTGGCCGCTTTAAAGCCACGCATAATCGGCTGCTCAATGCAAACGCGAATCTGCCCATCCGCAAGCTTCTCGGAATGAGCAATCATCGTATTATCATCAAGCGTCATAAACGGATACATCATATATTCACCGCCTTTCACCAAAATATTATACCATAGTCCTCTTAGGAAAACAAGCGCGGTAGTTCTTTCGAACCGCCGCGTATTAGGCCAATGCAAGCATCAAATATAACTGCTCGGAACTGTTATGCCAAAGTTTAGTGGCTTCATCGGCAAGCTTTTTATAAAACGGCATCGCGTAGATTCGGCGCATCGCTTCCAATGTCGTTATGCCGCAATCTTTCGCCATAAGTTCAGCCATTCCCGCAATCTTCCAAGGCAAAAGGAGATGCACATTCTCTTGCGTTATTTCTCCAGTGAACGCTATCATATCTTTGCGCCTCTCACTTCCAGGAAGCGATTGATATAATCAAGCACCATATCAATTCCCATGGTATGAAGAATTTCATACTCTTCGTACAAGTAACTATCGACACCATACTTGGCGAAAAGCGTAGACACCTCTTCTCCGCCAATATGCTTGGCGGTTTTATATGCTTCCACGCAAAAAGCGACAAAAGCAACCTTTTTAGCTTCTTCACTCATAAATCTCTTTTACTATATTATACCATAATCCCCTTCTAAATACAACACGCGGCAGTTCCGAAGAACCGCCGCGCTTGCTTAGCCTTAATCAGGGATTTGCTGAATAGGGATTATCGAGCCAATGAGAGATGTTCGTCTATCCAATCAGGATTGCGTTTATTGCCAATTACAGCATAAACAACAACGCCCGAATCTTCAATATCATAATAGATTGAATAAGGGAATCTACCTGAAAGCAAACGGTAAAACCCATAAACTCGAGTATGAATCCCGGCATACAGCGCCAAAGAACCGGCCTCTGAATATATCGTATCCGAGAAATAATCGCCTAGCCCTTCCTGCTGACTATTGTAAAAATGCCAGCCGTCGACAATATCCAAGTGCGCGGATTTTGAGAACTTAACGCGCATAAGCTACAGCTTCTTTTAGACGGCGCTTCGATTCGTCGATAGAGATTAACTCGTCTTCACCTGACTCAACGCGACGACGACGTTCCGCCAAGACTTCAGCGTGCCAATGCGGCGCCGACACATTTCCTGCCGAAGACATAACCTTCCAAAGGAACTCCATTGATTGGACACGTTCTTCGGCAGTCATGTCATTTATTTGTTCTAGCGTAAAAGCCATATACTAATCCTTTCGAGAAATATTATACCATAATCCTCTTAGGAGAACAATACGCGGCAGTTCTTTCGAACCGCCGCGTATCGTTAGGTTTCGCTTAAGCGAAGATTAGTCCTGTGCCGTGGGGAGCGAGAGCTTGAGCTGATAGAGGTGGGTGTTCGTCGCCCCATCACCACAGATCGTCGTCGTCACGTCTTCGACCGTAACAACCGCATTCGGATACTTCTCCTGCAAAGCAGTCGCGGCATCCTCAAGACTCTCGGACGCGAGAATCGCCGCGAGATCTTCAGCAGTGATCTTGAGCTCAGGATCGTCCGCCGAGTTCTCAACCCCCATGAGGAAGCAGTTCACGTTGATCGAGGAAAGCCCGTCAATCGTCGTGATTCCGGAGGTCTCCGTAATCCACGCAGCGAGCTTTTCAGGATCAGCCGTCTGAATCGTCGCAGGAACGACATCCATAACGTTGTCCTCTGTAATCTCATCGATCGTCGTCGGTCCCGTCTGCGTCACCGTGATGCCCGGATCGAACGGCGTATCAATGTTCTGTCCGATGGAGGAATATTGAATTGAGAGCTCACCGTTCTCGTACGACGTCACACCCTGAACATCACTCGTGATCGCATAGCCCTTCGCAGGCGTGAAATAAATCACAACCGCCTGACCATGGATCGCAGCAAATGTACCGTTTTCTACTGCTGTGCGTTCACCACCGTTGATCGTATAGGAGGCCGTAACGTGCTCGATATCGCTCTTAACTGCGATCGTGTACTCATTGATAGCCGTTTCAAACGTCAGCGAACCGACGGCGGAATCCTCGACAACCTTGTCGATCGTCGTCGACTTGGTGTTCTCGCCGACGATATGATAGCCGGTCGAACCCTGATAAGTGACCGTAACTTCCGCGCCATACGGAACCGCGATTTCGTTATTAGTCGCGGACTTCGTAACGCCATTGACGGTAACCGTATAGGACGTATGCTCATAGGTCGGGATCGTCAAGGTCTTCGTATCGACCGTAACTTCAACGACATACGCGCCATCCTTATACGCCTTAACCGCATGACGATGCGTCGCCTCGGGAAGCGTAACCGTAACCTTCTCGTCTGCCTGATCAATAAGACCGGTGAGCTGATAGGTCGTCGTTTCCATGACCTCAGAGATGTCGATCTCAGAGCAATCGAACGAAAGCGAACCGTTCGCGCCGAGCGTGACGGGCGTACCGGCGAGCTTCAGCGTGCCATACGGAATCACAACAGGCGTATTGATGATCGCCGCATCAGACGCAGTGATCTCGCCAGCAGCCGTTGTAGGATCACCCTCTTCGACGGGCTCGACAGGATACGTACCGGGCTTGATCGTGAGCTCACCGGAACCGCCGATCGTCAGCGTCTCCGTCGCCTGCTTCGCATTGAGCGTCATCGACGAATCACCATCAACGGTAATCGTCATGGACGCGCCTTCCGCAGGAACCGTCGCAGCTTCCTTGGTCTTGTCATTCGTCCAAGTTGCCTCTTCTTCGATAAGATTGACGTCACCGGCAATCGTACGCGTAAAGAGACCGTTCTCGGAAACGTAAGGATAGGCCGAGAAGAGCGCCTGAGTCTGCTTGTCCGAGAGGATGTAATCGTAGACACGAATAGCGTTAATCGCGCCGGTTTCAGTCGCGACATCGGCTACCGCCTTATAAACGCCCTTGGCTTTGATTCCACCACCGAAGTCTGATCCGACCTGAATGCCGCCATAATTGGACTTGCCGAGACTGAAGCCGCTCGGAAGAGCAATCTGACCACGCTTCGTGCCGTCAACATAAACGGTCATCACATCGCCTTGGCGAGTAATAACATACGCATGACGCGAAGTTGCGGCATTCGGCACGGTCGCATAAACGGCAGTTGCGGCATTAACCGTTCCGCCCATGGCAGTGGCGATCATAACCTGATCCTTCGTATCGGTCGTAGTGATCAGGAGCGAACCATAATCGTTATAGTAAGTATAGCCGATGCTGATGAACTGGGTATTGGCAGTAGGCGACATCTGACCGACGACGACAATGGAGCAGCCATTCTCGCCATTGAAGGCTGAATTGAAAGCACCGGCTGCACCGTCGATATACGGATGGGTGCGGAGCAAGCAACCGACGGTATCATCCCACTCCTCATTAGCGCCCTTTGTAAACGTTGCCGCACTATCCCACTTGAGGTTACCGGTACCGGGACGGTTATAGGTGAAGTAACCGCCGCCACCACCGGCCTTGCCGATATCGGCCTTGTTATTCTTGAAGGTCAGATCGAAGACCGTCGCATTACCGTCGACGATACCCAGCGCGGAAGTGAACGTCGCCGTTCCATCGGTTACGGGAAGCGTCTCAAACTTCGTGCCGGCCGTATAGCTGATGGAGGTAATGCCAGCAGGAACATTCGTGAACGTCGCCGAACCGGTCTTCGCTTCCTCAATCGTCATCGTCGCACCGGCAACCGTCTGCGCGGGAGCGGTAATCGTCGGGATCGTAACTCCACTCAAGTCACGGGTCGTTCCGACATTAACGCCGTACGTACCGGCGGTCACTTCGGTAATCGTGCCGCTATCATCAGCAGCAACCGTATATTTAAGCTTGGAAATTTCAGTCAACTTTTCCGTGGAAACCAATTCCTGATAAACGCGGAGATCGTCAAGAATCACGCCGCTTACACGATCAAAGTTCGCTGTCGTGAGCTTGCCACCCCAGCCACCATTTACGCCACCAATCTGATAATTCTTATTACCGGTCCAGTTGCGTCCCGTATACGAACCGACGGAAACACCGTCGACATAAAGCGTATAGGTTCCGGCGTTCGACGTAATCGCATACGAATGCGCCGCTGTCGGGTCGGTATTATAAGTAACGCCGACAACCATGTTCTGATCCGCCTCTGCTGCAGGCGCACCCCAAAGACGAAGCGTCACGGCGCCTGTCGTGCCATCCGTTGAGCTGGTCGGCTCGGCAAAGAGACCCAAACCTTCACCATTGCCGCCAATCGTCATCATCGGAGCCGACTTACCCGCAGTCACCGTAGCAGGCGCCGTCATCTTAAGAACAATCGTCGCCGCGCCGGAGCCGAGCGCAAAATTACCTCCGTAGGGATGGCACGAGCCATGAACAGTCTTCAACGCCTTACCCATCTCGGAAGCTTCGCAATTAGCCGCGCTACCCTTCTCGCCGTTGAAGGACAATTCGGCTGCGCCATAGCTCGTCAAGTACTGAGAGCCATCGAAGCGATACCAATGCTTCGGCGTAATACCGGTTTCATCGACATCCGCGTAGGCGTTGCCCGCGAGAATCGAGAGAATAGCTGCCGCGCTGATGCCGGCGAGAGTCTTTATACTCATACTATTTATCACTTTCTTTTTGTGTTTTAATTGCAACAAATTACTACACGCTCAAGGAGGTTGTCCCCTCGAACTGGTGACATTATAGCAAATTGAAGAATCTTCCGCAACAAAGTTTTTTCACTCTACATAGTCGGAGGAAAAAATCATTAGCGGTAAGCAGAACCGAACAGCCGCGCTCATCGGCGCGGTCCTCGGCGTCCTCTCCGGCGGCGGCTGCCGATAAGCACGCTGGAAAACGATTTTGAGCACGCTGAAAAGCAAATCTCAGCGCGCTGAAAAGTAAAAGTCAGCACGCTGAAAATGAAAAGTCAGCGTGCTCAAAAACAAAAGTCAGCACGCTGAAAATCAGAAGTCAGCACGCTCAAAAACAGGCTCTCGCCTCGACTCGACTTCCGCCCGTGTGAAGTTCAATCTGTGAGGCGGAGGTGCTTCCGGGGGACGAGGGGCTTCCGGGGGACGGCAGCGGCGAGTAGCTGTACTCGCTGAATCGCAAGCGATTCCCGGCAAGGAAAGCAAGGTCGA
>JAKSOZ010000013.1 GCA_024405265.1 Kiritimatiellia bacterium
TTTTCGCTAGCGAGTACGATTGCCCCCAAATTCGCCGACACGCTGACAAGGCAAAAGTAGGGCTCTCGGCTCGACTTCCACAGTCCCCGTTTAGGGGATGCCGCGAACTTCGGGGATTAAGGTTATGCCGAAGCGGTAGTGGACTTTATCTCGCATGAGCTTCGCAAGCGCGAGAACATCGCTTGGCGTTGCGCCTTCACCCGCCACGATCACATTCGCGTGCTCCTCCCAAACATACGCTCCGCCAACACGAATCGATTTCGCCCCAGCCGCCTCCAAAAGCCTACCCGCATAGTCGCCTTCGGGATTCTTGAAAAAGCTTCCCCAAGTATGCGCCGGAAACTTCTTCCTACGACTCAAATAACAGCTCGCATCTTCGGCGAATTCGAGATTCTCTTTAAGCTCGAAATCTTGGATTTCGCCATCGATAGCGCTCGTTCGATATCCGAAGCCGCAATCCTTAACGTCGAGCCAGACACCGTCGACTTTAACCCGCTTAAGGACTTCGGATATCTCATGACCGAACGCTCCCGCGTTCATCTTTATCCAGCCGCCGATCGTACCGGGAATACCGACCATCCAAGGAATACCAAGCGTAGCGCCGGGTCTACCGGCAGGCTCGGAAGTTTTGACATACACTTCGTTCGTCCTGAGATCGCTCTTCCAAGTATTGGAGCCCATTCCGATATAATGAACTCTTCTAGGAGAAATCTCGCCCTTTTTCGCCATCTTCGCGAGTTTGATGATATCCCCCGCTCCGAGCAAAAGCGTCAAATCCCCGTCTTCATGTGAAAGCGCCGCGTGAGTCCAGGCTTCTTCCAAGCTTCGCGCGAGGTAGAAGCGAGGCTTTCCGGAAGCGTCAGAGAAATCATGTTCCCGGCACTCCTTATAGAGATCGGCGATAGTACCGCCTTCGATTCTCGGCTCGAACGCCGCGTAAGTCGGCGCCAAGACGACCTCGTCGGCCAAAGCGAAGACTTCCGGGAAGCTCTTCAAAAGCGCGCGAGTACGCGAATAGCGATGAGGCTGGAAAATGACGCGCAACTTCCCTTTCGTGATCTTCCTCGCCATCTCGATCGCACACTTGATTTCCGTAGGATGATGAGCGTAGTCGGTATAAACTCCGTCCGTGACTTTCTCGAATCTGCGATCAGGGAGCGAGGCGATCGCCTCCGGCAGCGCTTTCATGATATCGTCTTCGGAATGTCCGCGCCTAAGCGCAACTTCTACCGCCGCGCGCGCATTTCGGCGGTTATGGCTCGCGAGCGCCAAATAAGGTTCAAAACGTTCGAGAAGTTCGAGGGGCTTAAGAAGTTCCGAGTCGATAACGATTTTCGCCTGACGCTTGGCGGTTTCGAAACATTCGAAATAAGCTTTCTCGGTCTTGAAGTGATCGGGATGATCGTATTCGCATTTGTTGACGACGAGAATCGTAGGGTGATATAAAGCGAGAGTACCGTCCGATTCATCCGCTTCGACGACAAGAACCCCTTTACCGGCATGCGCGACCGGGAAATCTCCCGTTTCTCCTCCGATCGCCCAAGCGACATCCTCGCCCAAAAGTTTCAGCAATTTGGCGATGAAAGTCGAAGTCGTCGTCTTCCCGTGGCTTCCGCAGACCGCTATCGACTCGCGGCTCGAAACGATTTCGGCGAGTTTTTCGCCGCGATAGACTACCCTTCCCTCGAAAGACTTCAGTTCCTTTTCGTCATCATGTACGGCAGGCGTTATGACCAACTCGTCGATATCCTTAACATGACTTTCGTCGTGTCCGATTTTCACTTCGATACCTAGCGATTCGAGATAGTCCGTTCTCGGTGATGATTTCAAATCACACCCGCTTACCTCATGACCCTGATCTTTGACGAGCACCGCCAGCGCCGCCATGCCGACGCCGCCGATACCCATGAAATGGATTCTCTTCTTGTGCATTACGACGTGTATTATACCACAAAATATGGTATAATATCACCCATGAATAAGATAGTAGTTTTGATGGGCGGAGTTTCGAGCGAACGCGAGGTCTCGCTCGTATCCGGCACCAATGTCGCCGAGGCGCTTAAAAGCCTCGGCAAATATGAAGTGACCGCGCTTGATTTGACCGAGGAGCGTCTTCCCGAGCTTCCCGTCGGCACCGACAAAGTTTACATCGCGCTTCATGGCGGATGGGGAGAAAACGGAGGCGTTCAGGAAGCGCTCAACCGACTTAAGATTCCGTATACCGGGCCCGGCGTCAAGGCGTCGCAGATCGCGATGGATAAAATCGCCACGAAAGAAACGCTCAAGGCTTTCGGCGTTCCCACAGCCGAATTCGCCTTCTTGACCAAGGACGAGACCGACGTCGATATTGAACTTCCCGTCGTCGTCAAAGCGCCTAAAGAAGGTAGCTCCGTCGGCATCTACAAGTGCGATACGAAAGAAGAGCTTACTCTCGCCATCTCCAAAGCGCAGGAAATCGACGCCGACTCGCTCGCGCTGGTCGAGAAGTATATCCCCGGTCGTGAGTTCACGGTGGCGGTCGTCGACGGTAAAGCTTGGCCGGTTATCGAAATCGTCGCCAAGAACGGGTGGTACGGTTACGAAGAAAAGTATAACAGCGAAGAAACGCGCTATCCCTTCCTTGAACCGACAACCGAAAACTTGCCCTTGATCGAGAAAATGCAGAAGCTCGCGACCGAAGCTTATAACGCCGTCGGATGCCGCGGTGTGACACGCGTCGACTTCAGAGTGACTCCCGAAGGAGAAGCTTTTGTCCTTGAGCTCAACACTTCGCCCGGCTTCACGTCTCATTCGCTCGTGCCCAAGTCGGGCATGAAAACGGGGCTTTCGTTCGCCGAAGTCTGCGATACAATTCTAATGAAAGCCGATTACGACCGATGAAGAAACCGAAAAATCAAATCAAGACCCATAGCCCCAAGCAAGCGGCATTAATTTTCACGGGGCTTTCCCTCATCTCCGCAATTGCGATAGGAATCGTTTTCGGCTACAATTCGCTTCGAAATATTTATCTCGAACAGTGCGTCATCACCGATCTTAATCGACAAGTGGAAATCAACCATGGTAAAATGGTCGACGGAGAGGTCATCCGCGAGAAGTTAGGCCTTAAAACAGGCGCTAACCTCGCGCTCATCGACTTCAAGACGAAGCGCGAGGAAGCGCTCAAGACGACACCGAACATCCGCAATATCTCGATCTCGCGACATCTCCCCGATCGCATAACCGTCGACGTGGAAGAACGCTCTCCGATCGCCAGAGTCAATATCCGCGGCAAAAAAGCCGTTTCCGGCAAGGTGGTCGACACGGACGGAGTCGTCTTTATCTGGCAGCGCGGGACGAATATGTTGCCGACGATACGCGAAGCTGACGCGCCGGGAACTCATCCCGGAGCGCACTTGAGTGGGCGGGCTTTAGCCGCGTTAAGAGTGATTGAAGCTTGCCAAGAAGGAGACTTGCGCGAACTCGGTATTCTTGAAATCGACGCGTCGAAGAACGATTATCTTCTGGCTACGTTAGGCAATTATTCGCGTGCCAAGATCGCTTGGAATCAGATGAACGATATCGATTCCTTCGAAAGCCGCGACAGTATGCTCAAACAGCTTGAATTCCTTACCAAGGCCGTTCGCAGCCACATCAGCGATGATCAGTCGGTGATATGGAACGCGACGGACACTTCCGGTAAAATCTATGCCGATATTAAAGGAGCCGTGCTATGAGCACCAATATTTACGCCGCGCTTGAAATCGGAACAACGCGCACTGTACTAGCCGTCGGCGAAGGAGAAGTCGGAGGGCGACTCAAAGTCATCGGGCATACCGAGATTCCTTCCACTAACGTACGTAAAAGCCAGATCTTGAATATCGCCGATGCCACTCAATCGGTCAAGAGCGTTATTCAATCCGCGGAGGAAAAGCTTAAGGGTAACGCCTATTCGCTTAATCTTTGCACTGCGTATTTGGTGGTCTCCGGCAACCATATCGACACGATTCCCTTCTCCGGCTCGACCGCTATCGGCGGGTCCAAGGTCAGCGACGAGGAAATAAACGCGGTAATCAACGCTTCGCGAAATTACCCGATTCCCGAGTCTCGCGAGCTTTTGGACGTAATAGACCAAGATTACGTTATCGATAACTTAACCGGTATTTCCGCCCCCAAGGGCATGTCGGGAAGAATCCTCAAGCTCAATACTCTTCACATCATCGCCGATAAGAATCGAATCGAAGACGCGAAGACCGCTGCCGAGAACGCTCGAATCGAGATCGAAGAGCCGCTGTTGGCCGTTACTTCCGCCGCGGAAGTCGTTCTGGAAGAGCATGAGAAAAAGAACGGCGTCTTGGTGCTTGATTTGGGCGGAGGCTCGACCGGCTATAGCGTATATTCCGACGGCTACCTCGTCTCCGCCGGAGTTATCGGAGTCGGCGGCGACCATATCACCAACGATATTGCGCATGCGTTTCAAACCACGAACGCGCAAGCGGAAGCCCTTAAAGTCAAAGAAGCGAGCGCGAGCTTAAGCAGCTTGAATGATATGAGCGCGCGCGTGAAAATCCCGAGCTCCAATCCGCTCATGGATAATCGCACTATCTCCCGCAGAGCTTTGAACACCGTCGTAAACGCTCGCGTTAAAGAACTTTTCAAGGTCATTCGCGATACCTTGGAAGAGCGCGACCTATTGGTTAGAATGCACAGCGGAATCGTCCTGACCGGAGGCGGCGCGAAATTGAACGATCTCGACGAAGTTGCTCAGCAAATCCTTGGCTTGAACGTAAGAATCGGTCGACCTATCCATGTCGATGGGCTTGAAAACGAGCCGGAATCTTACGCATACGCTGCGGTCGCTGGAGCGCTACTATACGCTCATCGCAACGCTGACGATTCCAATTTCTTCAGTTCATTCTTCGGGAGGATTTTCAAGTGATGAATACGACCTCCGCTATTTTACTTATCGGCGTCGGCACTTCCGGATGCGAAATCACTCGTGGAGTCTCCCGAGCCTTCGGCGAAAATCTTCGTTACATTCTTGCGGATACCGACGCTCGTACCGGTCAAGCCGGAGGCCCTTTCGTGCTTCTGGGAGGTAATCGCCTTTCGGGAAACGGCGCGGGCGGTGATATCGTTCAGGCACGCATGGCGACCGAGGAGTCCGTGGGCATTCTCGATGCTCATCTCGAAGGCGTCAGGCTCGCGGTTATCGCTACTTGCCTCGGTGGCGGCACAGGAGGTGGAGCCACGCTTGAAATCGTGAAGCGCCTTCAAACTCGCGGCATTCCTTCAATTGTCTTCGCTACCACGCCGTTCGTTCATGAAGGCGAAACCGTTCAGCGAGCCGCCCGTGGAATAATGTCGATGATCGAGCAAGAGGCGAACTCGATCTTCTTCTTGCCGTTAGACAAACTCGTTTTGCCTGATGACAACATGAAAGTCGGCATGAATAACGTCGTCAGTACCATGGCTTCGGCAATCACGCTTTTTTGGCGATTGGTCGAAAAGCCCGGCTTCATCCGTCTTGATATCGAGCGCCTCCGCCATATCGTAACAGGTGCCGGTCGCGGCAGATTCGCCGTCGTCACGACTCGTGGCGAAGACCGAGCCCAAGAAGCGATTGATCGCCTCAAGCGTTCCGAGTTGCTTTCCACCGCTTCCGGTGCCGTTCGGACGATTGTTTGTGGAGTTCTCGCCGGCGATGACCTGAAACTAAGTGAGCTTGGTATCATTTCCGAGGGCGTCCAAACCGCCTTCTCGCGAAACGCCGCGTTTCATCTTTCGACGGTTAACGACGAAGAAACGTTCCATGATAAGCTTTCCGTCGTGACCCTCATGTTCGAATCGAATGAAAACGAGACCAAGTCCAAGGGCGAAGGCGGGCTTACTCGCAATGTGAAGAAAGTCCGTAATCCGCTTACGATCGGGCCGATGAATCGCGGACGCTTCAATAACGTCGAATCGACGATTTGGCACGGTCAGAATCTCGACGAGCCGACTTTCATTCGCGAAAACATATCTTTGGAGTTCTAAGGAATGATCACGCGCGACGGGCATATCCATGTTTTACCGATCCACGTAGCTAACAAAATCGCTGCCGGCGAAGTCGTGGAAAGACCCGCGAGCGTAGTCAAGGAATTGTTGGAAAACTCCATCGACGCGGGTGCCAAGTTGATCAAAGTCATGATCGAGCAAGGCGGCCGAAAGTCGATTTCGGTGAGTGACGACGGAGTCGGAATGACGAAAGACGATGCGCTCTTGTCGCTTGAACGTCAGGCCACTTCCAAGATTCTCGACGTAGACGATATCGAGAAAATCGACACATTGGGATTTCGTGGCGAAGCGATTCCTTCTATCGCTTCCGTCTCGCGATTTTCGATGACCACCCGTCGTCATGATAGCGACGAAGCCACCACGCTTACCGTGAATGCCGGAGTGCTCGTTAAAATCGGCGTCGCCGGCTCTCCTCCCGGTACCATTATCGAGGTCAAAGACTTATTTTGCAATGTTCCCGCGCGGCGTAAGTTCTTGAAAAGCGTCGCGACGGAAGAGTCGCACATCCGTCGCATCGTCACGGTTCATGCCCTAGCCCATCCCGATATCGCCTTCACTCTCATTGTCGACGGGCGCGAAGTTTTACGATTATCCCCCGCGTCCAAGATCGAAGATCGTATTCTTGATCTTTTCGGAGGTGAAACGGTTGAGGCGATGCTCCCGATACGCCAGAGCGAAACCGGCGACATCAAAGTATTCGGTTCGATCGAAAAGCCGAATTTGACCATTCCCACGAGGCACGACCAATACGTATTCATCAACGGCCGTCCCGCTACCGCCCCGGCGATTCAGTACGCGCTTAAAGAAGCCTACCCTTCGTCCTTGCGCGATATTAAACCCGCCGCGGTTTTATTCATTACGCTTCCTCCGACTCAGGTAGACGTTAATGTTCACCCGACCAAGCGCGAAGTACGCTTCCGTGATAACGGCGCAGTCAAGCGCGCGGTTATGGAAGCGGTTTCTTCGGCGATAACGTTCAAGCCGACTCTACCCAAGATTGAAGAACATCCTAAGTCCGAAACCCGGGAACCGGAGTTTACAACTCCCTTATCGTATACTCCTCGCCTTACCACTACCCCTACGACTCCCTCTACACCTACCCCGCCCTCGCCCGCTCCCGCTCCGGTCGCGATGGAGTTCGCGCTTGACGGGGAATCGACGGAAACGAAGCCATGGAAGTGGTTCAAGTATCTCGCAACCACCGACTCCGGCTTCCTTCTGATCGAAACCGATTCCGGTCTCGTGACCGTTCATCCGATCGCCGCGCGCGAAAGAATCACTTTCGAGAAACTTCTCGCAGCAGAATCTTCGCCTTCAGCTCAAGCCTTATTGATTCCTGAAATCATTAAACTCTCTTCCGTCGATTACGCTCGAATTAAAGCTTCGCTTAAAGAGATTCGGGCGATGGGATTTCAGATCGAAGAGTTCGGTGATGATACTTTCAAAGTCGACGCGGTTCCTCAGCTTATCGATACGCTTTCGCCCAGAGGAGTTCTAGAAACGCTCGCTAACGATCTTGCCGACAGTTCCGCTCGCAGAGGAGATAAGTGGCGCGAAGAGTTGATCGCGAAATCCGTTTCTTCCTCCCATGCTCGCGCAATCAACAACCTTGATAAAAAAGGCGCCGAGAGTCTTATCGAAGAACTCTCGGCTTGCAAAATGCCTTATATCTGTCCTCGCGGCAAACCGGTGATGATCTTCACCTCGACGCGAGAGCTTAATCGCAAGTTCAACCGCGATTAATCCTTAAGTTTGATGACGTACCCGTTCGGGTCGCCTCCGTTGACCTTGTAGTTGAGCTTGTTTTTATTCCACTCGATATCGACGGTATAACCGCCGCGCGCCTTGAGACCGACCACATTGCCGCGATCCCAAGCGGCAGGAACACCGGGAAGAATACGAATGATGACCTTGCCGTCCTCCGTGCGTTCGTGGCTTTGCATAAGCATTTCGGCAATCGCGGCGGTAGCGCCGTAATTGCCGTCGAGCTGGAACGGCGGATGATTCGCGAAGAAATTATCGTTGATGCTGTGCTCCAAGAGCGATGAGATCATATACCCCGCCATTTCCGGGTGACCGAGACGCGCCCACAAAGCCGCGCGCCAAGGCCAAGTCCAAGAGCGAATCGCGTCGCCGATATTAAGACGGCGGAAGAGCGCATTAACCGCAGCTTTGGCGAGGCGCGGAGTAGTGTGGAGGTTAATGGTCTTACCGGGATAGACCGCGAAAAGCTGCGAAGTATGACGATGATCGGAGACTTCCTTATCGAGATCCTGCTCCCATTCCTGAAGTTGCCCCCACTTTCCAATCTTGTCTTTAAGGAGTTTCGGCGAAATGCGCTTCACTTCCTTAACGAAATCATCGTCAACGCCGAGAATCTCAGCTGCTTCGATGACGTCGAGATAAAGCTCGCGGACGATCTGCTGATCGTGCGCGATACCGTCTTGGCGCGGAACCCAGAACTGCTCGGGGCTCCAACCGTCCTTAACTACGATGGTTCCGTCTTCACGTTCTTTGAAATGAGAGAACATGAATTCCGCCGCACCCTTCATGAGCGGCCAAGCTTTATTCTTCAAATATTCCTTATCGAGCGTGTAAAGATAATGATCGTAGACCATGATCGCGAGCCAAGGCGCACCCGCGTAGTTCCATCTCCAACCGCCGCCGCCGAAAGCGTTCGCGCTCGTACGATACGCGTAGCCCTTCGAGTTCGGGAACGCCGCGCGAGTTCCTTCTTCGGCCCAAGGAAGCGAGAAGAACATCCAGTCCGCGAGCGGATCGAAACATTCGCTCAAATTTGCCGGATCCTCGCCCCAATACATCATCTGAAGATTGATATTGGTATGATAGTCCGAGTGCCAAGGCGCATTATTGGAATTATTCCAAATACCCTGCAAATTCGCAGGCAAGGTTCCCTTGCGCGACGACGAAATCATCAAGTATCTTCCGAAGTTAAAGAGAAGCGCTTCGAGCTCGACGTCACGAGCTCCGCGGCGACAACGCTGAAGACGCTGCGGCAGAGGAAGCGAGCTCGTTTTATCGAGATCACGAACCATCTTCCCGTTCGGAAGCTGAACATATTCCGCTCTTTTAAGCGTCAAATGGCAACGATCGTAAAGCGAGCGATATTCGGCGATATGATTCTCGAAAGCCTGCTCGAACGAGCGCGGAATCGGTTTGAAAGGCTTGACCTTATCTCCAAGGCCCAAATGGTGAACCGACGAATCGAACGAGGTCTCGGCGTGGAGATAGAACGTCCAGGTTTTCTTATCGGGGCTCATCAGGCTGATGACTTCGGCCGCATACGCGAGCTTATTGGGAAGCACGCCCGAGATTTCCATCCCCGGCTTTTCGCCATGAGCTCCGAAAATTATCGGCTCGACGGTAATCGGCTTCGAGGCGCGAATCTGAATCGCGATAGCCTTATCGACGGCCGAGGCGAACGCGAGGCGATGGATGTCGATACCGTTCGAGGAGAATTTATCCTCGTAGACGCCGCTCGAAAGGTCGAGTAGACGATGCTTATAATCGAACGACTTTCCGTCGATTTCCTTGATCGGGAGCTCGAGCTGTCCGAAGTTCTGATACCCGCCCATCGTACTATAATTCTTATCGGCGCGGCTATCTTCAATATCGTCGGTCAGATTCTTATCTCCCGTCCAGAAATTGTCGACGTTGAACTGAACTCGAAAACGCGGACGTCCGTCGAGCATCGCTCCGAGTTCGCCGTTTCCGATCGGATACCAAGTCTTTTCCCAAGGCGAACCGGGTTTATTGTTTTCGCATAATTTACCGGGATTATTATCCCAAATCATATCAAGCGCCATCAAAGGCGAAAGCGCCAAGGCAAACGCAACCGCAATTATCGATTTCTTCATATTATTACTCCTTAAATCTGATCAAAGCTTCGAGGGCCGTCGCGGGGTGAGGCGGACAGCCGGGAATATACATATCGGGCGTGGGCAAGGTAGAGCCTGTGCCGCTCAAGGTCTCGTGGCTACCCGCGTAGAGACCGCCCGAAATCGCGCAAGCACCCGCGGCAATCACATAGCGCGGTTCGCTCATCGCCTCATACGTCTTCTTTAGAGCAAGCGCCATATTCTTCGAAACGGGGCCGGTCACATAGACGGCATCGGCATGACGAGGCGAGGCGACCACTTTCATGCCGAAACGCGAAAGATCCCAAGCGAGCGTGCCGAGGACGTTGAAGTCGAGTTCACACGCGGCGCAGCCACCCGCCGAAACTTCGCGAAGCTGGAAACTCTTGCCGACGAGGGGTTTGACTTTAGTGTTCGGGTTCTTAGGAGGCGTATATTCGCCTTCTCCCGCCTTAACGACCAAGTCTTCGCGCTTGAAAACGGCGAGGCGATACTCCTTCGTGAACTTGATTTTAGGACTTACTTTCGCGCACTTTCCGCAGAAGATGCACTTACCCATGTCGAGGCAAGCTTTCCCTTCATCCATAAAGAGCGCGTCAACGGAGGGACAGACCCCTTTCGCCTGGTTGAGTTCTTCTTCGGTAATTCCTTCTTCGAGCTGAGGACGACCGATAAAGTCTTCGGGAAGTTTAGGGCCGGTCAAAGTCGGGAACGTACCCGTACGATAACCTTGAGTAAGACGAGCTAAAAGCGACTTGAAAATCATTTGTCCACTCCGCAATAGGAAAGATTGAAGGACTTGTTGCAGATCGGGAAGTTCGAGATCTGTTCGCCGCGCAAGGCCTGAGCGAGACCGAGCCAGTTATGAACCGAAGGATCGACGATCTTATACTGAACGAGCTCCCCGTTTTCGCCGCGAATCGCGATATGAACGAGTTCGCCGCGCCATGCCTCGACGACGGCGACGGTAATCGAGGAAGGTTGAAGGCTCAAGGTTGAAGGTTGAACGGCGGTAGACTCGGTTTCAAGGAGACGTTCAACGAGAGCGTGGGAGATTTTGAGCTCCTCATAGCGCTGACGGGCGCGAGAGAGAACGTCGCCCGTCATCTTCTTCTCGCTTACGAGCGTTTCGGTAATCGTTTCCCCTTCCATCGGGAAATCGATGCGCGAATCGGTGGTAAGACCGCTCGCACGCCCCGCAACGCCGACAAGACCGATTTTCGACGCGACATCCTTGGGGACAGTCCCCGTATGCTCGAAGCGGTCGATAGCGCCTTCTTCCGAGAAAAGCAGGTCGAGCGCGTGAAAAAGCTCCTTCTTCGTGCGAAGGAACCATTCCTTGATATCGGCGCTTTCGCGCTTCGCGCCACCGCGTCCGAAACGATTTCCGCAGTAGGCGGCGGTCATATTAAGATATTCGCCGCGGATTCTACCGCAGAATGCCGCGGTCGGGAGATACGCGACGTCGCCGGATAAAGCTCCCAAGTCGCCGACGTGATTGGCGATTCGCTCGAGCTCGAGCAAGAGTTGGAGTGTCGAGTTGGAGTGGGAGAGCGGAATATTGAGCGCTTTTGAGGCGGCGAGGCGGGCGGCAATAGAGGTATCACCCGCGACAGTCTCGGCAATCGCGAGGCGACGCTCGTCATTGTGGGCTTTGACGATCAACTCTTCGGCGCCACGCGTCTGATAGCCGAGCGTGATTGCGAGCGAGTGGACGTCTTCACCCATACACTGAAAGCGGAAGTGACCTGGCTCGATAACGCCGGCATGAACGGGACCGACCGCGACTTCATGCGCGGCTTCGCCCTTCAGGAAACTCGCAGGCGTTGAATAGCGCTCCGCTTCCTCGTCCCCGTAGGTCATCGCGTAAGCTTCGAGCTTGTGAGTTTCGGCATTGCCGAGAATCGTAAGAAAACGTCCGTCGAAGAGCTTGAAGGAAGCGAGCGTGCGAGTCACTTCGCCTTTGCGCGGCGCTTCAAGGACGGTCGGGATATCCGAGAGCTTGACGCTCTCACCATTTAGAAATTCGATATTCATGCGTAAAAGCAACAAAGGAAAAGAATAGCAAAAACGAGGAAATGAACGACAAGAGCGAGGACGGGGACGATCGAAAGCGTCCACGAAATGGGCTTCGCTTCGGCGCTATGGAGTTTGTCGCCCTGACCGAAGATCATACCGATAGCGACCTTCGACATTCCGGCAAAGACGACGAAGAGAAGCACCATCACAACGGAAGCGACCCAAATCGGCGCGGAGCAAACGAGACCGATTTCGGTAAAGAAGAGCGCGCTCGGGGGCATTCCACAGATAAAGAGAATGCCGAGCATCCACAAAGCCGCGTGAAGCTTCATCGTGCGCCCGAGGCCATGGACGGAAGCGATATTGCGAGTTCCGTAGGCAAGGAGCAAGTTGCCCGCGACTAAAAAGAGCATCATCTTCGTTAAGCTGTGGGCGGCGATATGGCTTTGGAAAATGAAGTCATCGGCATGCAAGGAATACATGATCGCGATAAGGCCCATGTGCTCGATCGACGAGTAAGCGAGAAGACGCTTGTAATCGGTCTGACGGACGATGAAGACCGCCGCAATAAAGAGCGAGAAAAGACCGAGCGCCAAAATCGCGTTATCGGCGAAGACGATGTGCTCTTCGGGGAGTAAGTCCCTAAAGCGCGTAATCGCCAGGAACGAGCAGTTAAGGAGCGCACCCGAAAGGAACGCGGACACAGGACCGGGAGCTTCGGAGTGAGCGTCGGGGAGCCAAGTGTGGAACGGCGCCAATCCCATTTTCGTACCGTAGCCCGCGAGCACGAAGACGAAGCCCGGGATATACCAGCCATTCATAAAGAGGAGCGTACCGAACAACGCGAGACCGATGCCGATCGAGCAGATGATCAGGTACTTCCACATCGCCTCCAAGCTTTCCGCCGTATAGTGATAGCAGATCAAGGGCGCGGAGAGAAGCGTCGTCGCTTCGATGGCGACCCACATACCCGCCAAGTTTTCGATAAGACACGCGGCGCACATCGCGGCAAAAAAGAGCGGGAGAAGGATCCAATAAAGAATCGTCCGCTTCTTGAAGCCGATATAGAAAATACTGTGAATGGTGCAACCGACGAAGAGAATCGTCGTAATGGCGAGTATAAGCTTACTTAAAGTCATGATCAATGTCTCCTCAAGTGGATATGCCCACGATCACCTAAGTGATTGAGCTTATCGATATCGATCGACGAGAACGTGCGGGAGATGTCGTAGATCGCGATACCGAGGATGAAGACGAGGACGAAGACGTCGAGGAGAATCCCGAGCTCGATCAAAAGCCCATACTCCATCGCTATCGACGCGCCGAAGATCGAGACGCCGTTTTCGAAGACGAGAAAGCCGATTACCTGAGTGATCGCTTTGCGACGCGAAATGATAAGGAAAAGCCCCGTCGCTATCGTCGTGAACGCCAAGGGAACGGCGAGGCGAGTCGCGATTTCCGCTTCGATATGGCGCGCTTCACAGAAGTAGAAGGACATAAGCGTGATCGCGAAGATGATAGCGACCGACTTTCCGCAACCGACGAGCGGTTCGAGCTCACGTTTCGTGTTCGTCTTCTTCATCGCGTAGGTGAGCATAATCGGCATAAGAACGCCCTTTACCGCGATGTTAATAAGCGTAATGCCCCAATGTTCACCACCCGTAAAGATAAGCGGGAGTAAACCGATGAAGAAACCCTGAAGCGCCACCGCTCGAATCAACGTTCCAAGACGCGAAGAACCCGCGAGACGAAGGTTGATAATCACCAGCGAGGCGAGAATGATGTCGGCAAAGATATTCATTTCGTCATAATCTCCATAACGAGCGCGAGAACGGCCATAGCAGCCGCGCCGCCTAAAATATAAGGAGTACGCTTAAAGCGCATACGAGCCATCGAACTTTCAATTGCGCCAATGAGAGGACCGCAAGCGAGGATCGCGAGGAAGTGCCAGACGCAGTGGACGCTCGAAGGAAGGATAAGCTCGACCAAGAACGCCGCGAAAAGCCAGAGTTTCAGCGCCGCACCATAGAAGATGAACGCGAGATCGGGGCCCGAGTTATCGAGAATCATCGCTTCATGAATCATCGTAAGCTCAAGGTGTGTCTCGGGATCATCGAACGGAACGCGGCAGTTTTCCGAAAGAAGGACGATGCCCCACGCTCCGGCCGCAAGAAGAAGCGGAACGGCAGCTGCAAGTTCTTCGCACCATTCGGCGGTAAGCATCCCCGAAAGCGACGAAGAGCCGGTCATCAGCGCGAGGAACGCAAGACATGCGAACACAATCGCTTCGACAATCGCCGAGAACTGCACTTCTCGCGCGGAGCCCATGTCGGGAAACGCACTCGCAACATCACGCGCCGAAAGGACGGTAAAGAAACGCGCGACACCGAGGAGATAGAAGAACACTATCGCGTCGCCCGTAAACCAAACGAACGGCTTCATTCCCCCGATCGGGAGCATAACGGAAGCGGCGATTATCGCGGTAAGCGAAATGATCGGCGCCAAATCGAAGACCCAAGTCGAGCTCGAAGAGCGGACGGTCGACTTCTTCAGGAGCTTAAGTAAGTCGTAGTAGAGCTGAAAAACGCTCGCCCCTTTTCGACCGGCGAAAAACGCTTTCGTTTTATTGACGAGCCCGATAAGTAAGGGCGCCAAGAGTAAGGTGATAAGCAGATTCATTTTAGAAAGCCCCCCAAATCAAAAGCGCGGCAATCGCGAGAATCATCACGAGGACGTAGAAATGCAAAGAGCCGGACTGGAAAAGGTGGAATAACTGCATCGCACGCGCGGAAAGATGGAATACAGGGTTCCAACCGCGCGCGAGAACGATATCGTCGGTTTCGGTCGCTATCGCCTCTTCCTTCGGGAAGATATCCTTCGTCGACTTGACGTGAGTACGAGGACGAAGCACGGCCTTGAACGTATCGGCAAGCGGCTGAGAGAACGCAGTTCCCGTCCAAGCCATACGCGCAGTCGGCGCCTCATAGCCGCAGTCCCACGTGAGCTGACGCGGTTTCGTATTGCCGCGCGGACAAAGGAAGCGGCGGAAGAGCCACAAAGGAGCGATCATCAATAACGCGGGGATAAGCATAATCGCTACGGGGATAAAGAGGATAAGTTGCGCGGCGATCATGGATTTCGGCGTTTCCTTGATCTCGCTCTGATCCCCTCTCGCTTCGCCAAGGAAAGTCGCGGAGACGATCTTCGCATAAGTTGCCGCGGCAATTCCGCCGGTAAGTGACATGACGATTAGGATAATCGCCGCGGGGATCACGAGGACACCTTGAGATAGCGCATAAATCGCCGCGATGTAGATGCAAAGTTCGCTCAAGAAGGCGGGCAAGGGAGGAAGCGCCGCGAGCCCGAACGCATTAAGCGTAAACAAGGTTCCTGTCCAAGGCATCTTCTTCATGAGCCCGCCAAGCTTATCGGCATCGAGAGTTCCCGTCATACGAAGAACCGAGCCCGCGCCCAAGAAGAGACCACCCTTCAGAAACGCGTGGTTTACGATATGAAGTGCGGCACCCAAAGCCGCAAGCGTGAAAATACCATCTACTACCGACGCCTTTCCGTCGAGTGTCAAGAGGTCACCTTGTGTGTACGTGAACGCTGCGAGGCCAAGGCCTAGCGCGATAACGCCCATATTTTCGACGGACGAGAACGCGAGGAGCTTCTTGATGTTGCGCTGCGGAAGCGCGAAGAGAATTCCGCCCAAAGCCGCAAGCGAGCCGAGAATGAGCATCGACCAAGCGAAATAAGGCGCGATGACTTTCGTTTCGCAAGTAACCCCCGTCCAGAAGACGAGCCCGAAGAACCCTAAAGGAATCATCGCGCCCGACATGACGGCCGAAGCGGGAGCGGGAGCAGCGGGGTGCGCTTCAGGAAGCCAGACATGGAACGGAGGAAAGCCGATCTTAAGCCCGAATCCGCAAAGGAGGAGGAAGAAGATAACGACCTGACTTACCTCGGGACGAAACGAGAACGCTCCGGCCAAGATGAGGAAAACCGCACCCGCGTGGCACGAGAGAAGGTAAATCCAAGTCGCCTTCTTCGACTCTTTAGACTCGCTTTCAAAGCCGACAAGCCCCGACGAAAAGAGCCCCATCGATTCCCAAGCGAGAATGAACGCAAGCATCGTCATAACCTTATCACCAAGGAAGGTCGAGCCGACGACGGCGCACATCGAGACCAAGGTCCCGATCATATAGAAATAAAACCAGCCCTGACGCTTTTTGCCGTCCCCATGCAGGTACCCAGTCGCGTGTATGAGAGCCGCCGACCCTACGAGTAGGATCGGCACCAAGAACAGAATTGCTATTGCTATCATTTTAGAAGTTTACCGTAAAACCGATACCGCCCCACGCGGCATCTTTCGTTGTTGCCATTCCCGACCATTTACCCAGTTGATCTCGAACCTCGTCCGCCTTATCGCGCAAGCTTTCGCTCATCAAACGACAATAGGCGACATTCGCGAAAAGACCGAAATGCTCGGTAAGCTGCCAGTGACAGTTAAGACCGAGCGTCAAAGAACCCCAACTACCGTGAACCGGCTGTTTGTTGTTGTAGTCGGTCGGGAAACACCAGGTATACTCTTTGGAACGCAGAACCGTTTCCACGTAGGGCGTGATCTTAACCGTTTCGCCGACGGGAATCTCTTTCTTAAGACCGAACTTCCAAAGGTCAGCGTCATAGACGAGATATTCATGACGCCATTCGACGAACGGAATCACATACGGGTTCTGAAAGCCGACGTAGTGAACCCATTCGAGCGACGTCGGAATCGGCTTGATACCGAGATAAGGCTGTGAAGATTGAGTCTCTTTCGCGCGATGGCTCGGATAGATATACCAACTGAAAGTCGTACGATAATTGATGCCGTATACGTGATCCTCATCGAAATAGAACACCTTATCCCAGTGAACGTTCGGATCCCATTCGTTGAACGCACGGCGCATTATCTTATCTTCGTGCTGGCCGAGCGTCGTATTCGAAATAAGCCCGAAGCCGAAGAAGCCGAGATCAGCGGGGAGGAAACAATTGATTTCGCCATAGCCCTGGAGGCAAGGATCTCTTAAAAGAAGCGAACCGAAAACTTGATAACCGCTTTGAAGTCCATACGCAGCAAAAGCGAAGATCGGTAGCCCATCGGGGTGATCCTCGTGAATGACCTCTTCGTTCTCGATAAGTTTATCATTCGCGACGCGCGCGGAGATGTCGGCGAAAGCGCCGAACGTGACCATCATGAGGGCGGATAAGACGATTGATTTTTTCATATTCGTATTATACCATATTTTTACGCGCGCGGGTGGTATTTGCGATGAATTTCCGAGAACTTAAGTTGATCGACGTGAGTGTAAATCTGGGTAGTCGAAATCGAAGCGTGCCCTAAAAGCTCCTGAATCGCTCTTATGTCGGCGCCGTGCGAAAGCATGTGCGAAGCGTAGCAATGGCGCAAAACGTGCGGAGATATCCTTTCCGCGGCGATATCGACTTCCGCGGCTCGCTGCTTGATGATTTTAAAAACGCCCATACGAGTGAATTTCTTCCCGAGCCGCGTTAAAAAGACGTGAGTCTCGCCTAAGTTCCCGCGCGCGAAACTCGCTCTCGCCTCTTCGAGATATTTCGTGATGGCTCTACCGGAAGCTTGCCCGATCGGGACTATTCGCTCCTTCGACCCCTTGCCGACGATCCTGAGCAGTTCGCCGTTCATAACGAAGTCTTCGAGTTTAAGCTCGATAAGTTCGCTGACTCTTAAGCCGCAGCCGTACAATGTCTCCAGAATCGCGCGATCGCGAATATCTCTTATATCCTTACCGTCAATCGAATCGAGTAGCTTGAAAACTTCTTCTTCCGCCAGTATCTTCGGCAAAATCAACGATTCTTTGTGATTCTCCATCAACTCCGTCGGATTCTCCGCAATCAGCTTTCGCGAATGAAGATAACCGAAGAATTGTCTTATCGCCGCGATTCTTCTCGCGCGCGTCGAACTTTTCATGCCCTCTTCGCGTTGAATCGTGAGGAAGTCGACGATATCCTCAAGCTTGACGTCCTTCGCCGCGTTAATCTCTTTCAGCACGAGAAATTCGGCGAAAAACTTCAAATCGCTCGCGTAAGAGGAGCGAGTGTTTTCCGAAAGCCCCTTCTCGAGTATCAGCGCCGAAAGGAAAAGCTCTATTTCAGAGTCGATCAAGGAAATCCTCGATTAGCGCGCGCATTCTCGGCTTCGCCTGCTCACTCGCTTCGATGACTTCGCGATGCGAAAGCGGCGCGTTGGTGATGCCCGCGGCGAGATTCGAAACAAGCGAAAGCCCGGCTACGTTCATCCCGATCGCATGCGCGAAAATCGCCTCCGGCACCGTCGACATTCCGACCACGTCCGCGCCCAATCTCCCATACGCTTTGATCTCCGCCGGCGTCTCGTAACCGGGGCCGGTAAGCGCCGCGTATACTCCATCGAGCGCCCGAAACCCAAGACGATTCACACCCGCTCTCAAAATCTCCGAAAGGCGCCGAGTATAAACTTCACTCATATCCGGGAAGCGCGCTCCCCACTCGGGATTATGCGGTCCGATAAGCGGATTATCGAACATGAAATTAAGATGGTCGCGAATAATCACGAAGTCGCCCGCTTTAAGCGCGGGATTGATGCCTCCGGCGGCGTTCGTAAGTAGAATGTTCTTCGCCCCCATACGTCTCGACATCTCAACCGGGAAAACCACCTTCTCCCATTCCACGCCTTCATAAAAGTGGCGTCTGCCGCACCACGCGGCGACACGTTTATTGCCGCGACGATATAGAATGAATTCGCCCGCGTGACCCTGAACGGTCGCCTCGCCGAAGCCGGGAATATCGCTGTAAGCGACGCGCGAAATGACTTCATCCATTTCCAGCGCCTCTCCCCAACCGCTTCCGAGCACAATGCTCAAGTCGACTTCGCGCTCGAAGCATTTATCCGGAAAGGCTCCGGCCCATTCATCGAATTTCTTTATCTGCAAGGCCACGCCCTCCCCATAAAGCCGTCATAAGGGCAGTTGCGCGAAAGGCTCACGCTCTTACTTAAGTCGAAACGCTTCATTTCTCCGACTTCGATCTTCGTCGGCTCCAGCGCGGCAACACGTTCTTCACATGCACGAGAGAGTATCGTGCGCGGCAATTTCCACCAAGCCTCCGCCCATTTCTCGACCTCCATGCCGCAAGTTTGCACCATGACTTCATACGTAATGGCGATAGCGGTTTCGAGCCCGATAATGCCGTTCGCGCTCTTTTCGTACCCCAAACACTTCTTCGCGGCCGGGTGCGGAGCGTGATCGGTCGCGAACATGAGAAGCCCCTCCTTTACCGCGCGTCTCAATTCATCTCGGTCTTCACGGTGCGCGAGCGGCGGAGCCATTTTATGATTGCCGTTCAGGCTCTCGATTTCGTCGAGGCACATAAGCAAATGATGAGGACACGCTTCCGCAGTTACGGGAAGTCCCTCTTTAACGGCGGACCTGACGAGATCGACGCCCTCCGCCGTCGAAATATGCTGAATATGCAGCCTCGCTCCCGCGACGCGACAGATCGAAAGATCGCGGCGAATCGCATCCGCTTCCGTAAAGCCAGGTGCGAGCGCATGTTGAGATAAAACCATATCGAGCTTATAAGCCCTTTTCATCGCTTCTTCCATGACATGCGCGTCGGTAACGAACGTGCCGTCATCCGTGAAAAACGCCGCGCCCGCGTCCGCGAGACGCTCGAGCTCAGCGACTTTTTCGCCGAGTCTGCCGACCGTAATACAAGCGGAAGGAAAGATCGAGATCGGAAGCGACGTATCTTCGATTTGGTGACGAATCCACTCGACCGAATCGCCCGCCGGCGTCGTATTGGGCATCGTCACGACGCCGGACATTCCGCCCTTGTAGGCGGCCGCAGCTCCGCTTTGGCGCGTCTCGGCTTCGGGAACTCCGGGATCACGAAAATGAACGTGGACGTCGATAAAGCCGGGGAATTCCAGAATCTCAGCCATGACCTTATTTCCTTATGATTTTGATTTCGTTTTCTTCGAGCTTCTGACGGATGTTCTCTTTAGCGAGCATCATCGAATCGTATTCGATTTCCATCGTCTTATTATTGAAATCGAGCTTCACGCTATCGATTCTGACGCCGCCGAATTCGCTTAAAGCGATAAGCGATTTTTTGGCGATTTCTTCGTCCAACGTTTCAAAATCGACGTGACAAGTCTTGATATCCTCTCGCCGACATCCTAAAAGCGAAAGCGCGGCGAAAGTGATGACGATTAACTTCTTCATTTCTTATCCTCAGCGATAGATACCCGCGCTCGGGTCATTATCCGGTCCGAACGGAGAAAGGTCGCGCAAGTTCTTGATGACCGGCGGAAGTTCTCTTAAAACGTAATCGACTTCTTCCATCGTATTGTATCGGGAAAGCGAGAAGCGCACGGAGCCGTGAACCGCGATGAACGGAACGCCCATCGCCCTGATGACGTGGCTCGGATCAAGGCTGCCGCTCGCGCAAGCCGATCCCGTCGAGATGCAGATGCCCTTATCGGAAAGATGATACGCGATCGCTTCGCCCTCGATATATTCGAAACTCATATTGAGCGTATTGGGAAGACGATTCGACTTATCGCCGTTAACCCGAACGTTAGGGCACGCGGCGAGAAGCCCCGCTTCGAGTTTGTCACGCATCGCTCCGACTTGAGCGTATTCCGAGGCCATCGATTTCGTCGCGAGCTCGCAAGCCTTCGCGAGACCGACGATATACGGAACGTTCTCGGTTCCCGCGCGACGCGCGTTTTCCTGATGTCCGCCGAGCATGAAAGGTTTCAATTTCGTTCCGCGGCGAACGTACATGATTCCGACGCCCTTTGGAGCGTGAAATTTATGCCCGGACATCGAAAGCATATCGACCGGTACCTTCTTCACGTCTACCGGGATCTTACCCGCGACTTGCACCGCGTCGGTATGGAAAATAGCTCCGTACTCCTTGCAGATTTCCGCGATCTTTTCAATCGGAAATACGGTCCCCGTCTCGTTATTCGCCCACATGATCGAAACGAGCGCGTTCTTCGTTCCTTCGAGCTCACGTTTAAGCTCATCGAGGTCGATTTGACCGACGGAATTAACGGGAAGTTCGATTTCGGCATGGCCCGACGCCTTCAAGCGACGGCAAGGCTGCAAAACGGCAGGATGTTCGACGGCGGTAGTGATGATCTTCGTCTCGCGTCCGCGGTACTCCGCCGCTCCGCGTATCGCCGCGTTATCCGACTCGCTCGCGCAGGAGGTGAAAATGATTTCATCAGGCTCGGCGTTCAGAAACGCCGCGACTTCTTCACGCGCCTTGTTCAAATATTTCGCGACTTGCCCGCCGAAAGCGTGCATCGAACTGGGGTTACCGTACAAGGGCCCGAAGAACGGCATCATCGCCTCAAGAACTTCGGGAGCGACCTGAGTCGTCGCGTTATTATCGAAATATACGATCTTATCCATAACGAGGATATTATACCACTTATCTTATCTGCGGACAATTGCAAAGGTCCGCTTCGGTGAAACCTTTAGAATAAAGCGTAGCCCAAGAATCCTTCATGACATTCCCAAGGCGATGCTTTTCGTCGATATTGAAATCGCAGGGATATACCGAACCGTCGTGCTCGACCGCGAGATAAGTCCCGCAGCAATACGGCTTATGATAAGGAACCATCGGTAGATCCTTGACCTCGGCCATCTTCGACATGAAATCGATATACTCTTTCAAAGTGACCTGCTCGGCGCAGCGGATGAACTGATAGCGAGTCGCGGCGAAATTATCGCGTAAATACTCGCCTACTTCTTTTTCCCTACCGAGATTCGCCTTCGAGACTACCGAGAGAATATTGAACTCGACGCCGTATTTTTCGAGGAGCCGAATTCCCTTGATGACGAGGTCGGTCTTTTGACGGAAATGCTCATTGATCTCGGGAGTACCGTCGAGCGATATCCCCACGAGCCACCGATTACGCGCGAAAAACTCGGCCCACTCGTCGGTGATCAAGGTTCCGTTCGTCTGAATCGACGTTTCGCAACCGAAGAGGTCGAGCTTTTCGTAAAACGAAAGCGGCATCAGCATCGGCTCGCCGCCCTGGAAGCAAATCGCGTGCTCCATCATCGGGAGCATCATATAAGTATTCACCACCCGCGCGGCAAGGGCGTCCGTCATTCGCCCTTTCGCGTGGGTGTACTTATAAAAACAGTAGCGGCAATCGAGATTACAATCGCCGCCTACCGGTTTTACGAGAAGCGAGAAGCTTCGCACTTACTTAGCTTCTTCCTTCTTGTTCTTAACGGCCCAGTACTCACCCGAGTTCTGATATTCGTCCTCGGTATCTTCGTACTTGACGCGGAGGTCCTGAATGACCGTCTTCAAATACGCGATGCGTTCCTGATTGACGGTATCGTTGTAACCGTTGTGGACTTCTTCGGGGTCGCGGACCATATCGAAGTATTCCCACTCGTTACGCTTGTAGTAGTAAACGAGTTTATCGGTCTTCGTACGGATACCGTACCACGCGCTCGTGCCGTGTTCGCCGCCTTCGATATAGTAGCGGCAATAGAGCGCCTCGCGCCAATTTTCGGGAGTTTCGCCCTTCATGTTCTTGAGGAACGAGTCGCCCTGCATGCACTCGGGTTTTTCGGCACCGGCGACATCGAGGAAGGTCGGCGCGAAGTCGACGTTACCGATGATGTCGTTATTGACCGAGCCGGGAGCGATGAACGCGGGGCACTTCGCCAAAAACGGCATCTTCAAGGTTTCTTCCATGATGAAGCGCTTATCATAGAGGCCGTGGTCGCCGAGGAAGAAGCCCTGATCGGCGGTGTAGATGACGAGCGTATTTTCCTCGAGGCCCTTCTCCTTGAGATAATCCTGCATCTCGTTGACCGAGTCGTCGACCGACTGAACGCAAGCGAGATAGTCCTGCATATAACGGAGATAGGAGAGCTGGATCTTTTCCTTGTCGGTCATGCCGTCAGGGAAACGATTGATGTATTCGCCCTTTTCGTTCTTCTTGCCGTCGAACTTCTTACCGTCGATGGTCTCGAACTTGCCGCCTTCGCTGAAGTATTCGGCGAGCTTCAAGTCGAAGCCGGGGTTCATGTGGTGAAGAAGCGTCATCGCCGTCGTCTTGATCGAGCTCGTACGACCTTCGTAATCATCGAAAATCGTGTTCGGAAGCGGGATGTCGCGAAGCGTCATCGAGCGGAACATCTTTTTGTACTTGGGCGAAGGAAGCCAGTTACGATGAGGCGCCTTGTGGTGCATCATCATGAAGAACGGCTTACCCGTGTCGAGCGACTTGTCGATAAGACCCTTGCAGACCTTGGTGATGTTCTCGGTCGCATATTCGCCGGGGAACTTGAGCTGACCGACGCTGCCGTCTTCCTTGCGCTCCCAGAACCAAGGATCGAAATACTGACCCTGATTCTGATACGCGAGCCACTTATCCCAGTCGGCGTCGCGAATCGTGGCGGGGCCGCCGCAGTGCCACTTACCGACGAACGCGGTGTAGTAACCGGCCTTGCGCATATAGCCGCCGACCGTCTCGAGATCCTTAGAAATGTCGTTGAAGACGGGAACGCCGTTCTTGTGGGAATAGCGGCCGGAGTAAATGACCGCGCGCGAGGGCGTGCAAATCGGGTTCGTGCACATGACGGAGGAGAAGATCATACCTTCCTTCGCGATGCGATCGATACCGGGCGTCTTGTTGACCTTCGAGCCGTACGCGGAAATCGCGTGCGCGGCGTGGTCGTCGGTCATGATGAAGAGGATATTGAGCTTACGGTCCTTGGCGAGACGGCAAAGCTGCTGAGTATATCCGGTCATAGCGAGCGTGGCGCCCGCTCCTGCAATAAACGCTCTACGTGAAGTATTCATAGTGAGTTAATTATATCAAAATTTCGCATCCGCGTAAACCCGCCGATATTTCGGGAACGCCTAGCTCCTTTTCAAGAAAGCGAAGACGATAATCCAAATGGCCGCGCTCATGCGCGAGACGCTTCGATGTCTCAAAATAAAGCCCGTTATCGATCCAGCCGACCTGAATCAATATGAAATCCGCGAGTGAACGGATATGCTGATAATCGACGGGACGATGCTCTTTAATCGCCGCGATCACCTCGGCGCTCGGCTTGTCTTCAAGCGAAAGATTCCAAAACGCCGCGCGCTCTTTTCGCCAATCGGTCGTCGCGATACGCTCTTCGAGAACGCGAAAAATATCTAGTTTATCGGCGTCGCGAACTATTTTAGATAACGTATCGGTAAATTCATCAAGGTTTCCCGGAAGCTCGCGGCGATTATGGTAAAGTATCGCGCTCAAAATCGCCTCTTCCCATTGGCCTACACCTTCTTCCTTCTCCAGCCACCCCTTCTCCTTCACGATCTCGTACGAAAGCACCGCGTGATCGACCGAATCGGAGTCGCGAAAAGTATTGTAGCGCTTCAGTTGTTCGTATCTCCCCGCGTCATGCAAAAGCGCCGCGTAATAAGCGGCCTTACGAATCTCCTGCGAAAATCCCTCGCCCTCGGCGATAAGCGCGGCGTTTTCAACGACTTTAAGCGTATGCAGGCGCTTAAGCTCCATCATTTCCGGAAGCCGACCATCGGCTTCTCGGAAAGTGTCGATATATTCTTCGTAAGCTTTCAACGTCCGCTCTTCGGCGTCACTTTCTTCTTTTCGCCGTTCACGACGACCGTGATCGGATTCGGCTTCGCTCTTGAAGTAGTAAGCTCGTAATTCGTGACCTTGCCGTTTTCCCAGGTCATATCGATCGAGATATCGCCGCGTGCCTTGATACCCTTGATCGAGCCATTAGGCCAAGCCTTCGGCAGCGCCGGGAGAAGGTCAATCTTTCCCGCGTGCGACTGAACGAAGATCTCGCTCATACCGCCCGTCATGCCGTACGTTCCGTCCATCTGCATCGGCGGATGATTACCGAAGAGATTGTCGAGGCAGTTCCAGCGGATATAGCTCTGAACCATTTCGTAGGCGCGATCGGGCTTCTTGAAGCGCGCCCAAAGCGCGGTTCGCCAGGGCCACGTCCAGCTACGACGGTTATCGCCGCTCATGCCGCGCAAATCGAGCGACTTCTCGGCCGCCGGAATGAGTTTCGGCGTGTTCGGCTGCTTCCAGAGCATCGTCCCCGGGAAGATGCCGATCAAATGCGAAGTATGGCGGTGGCCCGAAACCATATTAGGACGATCCTCGCGCCATTCCTGCAGGTAGCCGCCGGGAGCGACCTTCGGCATATCGAGGCGAGACTTCATGTTTTCGATCTTCTTCGCCCACTCCTGATCGACCTTAAGGATCTTTGCGGCCTTGATCGTATTGTCGAAGAGTTCCCAGATAAGCTGCTGGTCGTGCGCGATACCGTCTTCGACGGGACCCCATTCGTGCGACCACCCCTGAGGCGAGACGAGTTTACCGTCGGGAGCCTCTTTAAGGCTCGTTTCCCAGAATTCGCAGATCTCCTTCAAGGCGGGATAACCGACTTCCGCGAGATACTTCTTGTCGAGCGTAAAGAGATAGTGATCCCAGACATGAAGCGCGTACCACGCGTTTACCGGCGGGTTCCACTTCACCCAACCGCCCGCGCCCCAGGGGTTCTGCGAAATGCGAGTCGTCCAGCCCTTCTTGTCCGCGCCGAAATTCTTCACCGTCATATTATGAAGCGGCTCTTCCATCGCGCGAATGAAATCGATGAACGTCAGATGACACTCGGAGAGGTTCGCGACTTCCGCGCCCCAATAGCACATCTGAAGGTTGATGTTATTATGATAATCGCTACCCCAAGCCGCATGAACCTTATCATTCCAGATACCCTGCAGGGTAAGCGGCAGATTTCCGGGACGCGACCCCGAGATAAGTACGTAACGACCGTACTGATAGATCATCGCTTCGAGTTCGGGGTCCTTGAGCGTCTCGCGGTACTTCAAAAGGCGCTGATCCGTCGGAAGATTGCGCGTCGCTTCGTCGGTCTTGCCGAGGTCGATCGAAAGTCGATTATAAAGGCTCTGATAGTCGGCGACATGACGCTTGACGATCGCGCCGAGCTTCTTCGCTTTCACGTTCGCGAGAATCTTCTGGTTGCGAACCGCCGGATCCTCGCCCTTCCAATTGGCCTTGAAGTCTTCCTTGTAGTTCGTCGCGAGCGTAACGTAAGCTTCCATCGTATCCGCCCCGGTCACCGTGAAGTAAGGAATTCCCGTCGCGTCGAAATCGGGGCGCATGCCGTCACCCGTGCCGACGTATCTCATCTGAACCGTCTTCGTCTCTCCTCCGATCGCGAGTTTCGCGTTCTTGCCGGTAAGGCGTACATAAAGTCGACCTTCGAAAACCTCGCCGTTAGCGAGCGAACCGCGCATGATGATCGTATCTTTACTTTCGAGCTTGAAGTAGCTGACGGTATGGCACGGCGTCAACGCGACCTTAACGGAAAGCGCTCCCGGCTTATCGACGTCGGCGATATAGCAAAGCACATCGTCCGGGTGGCTCACGAACGCGCGGCGAGTATGCTTGACGCCGCCGTTTCTGAACTCGGTGCGAGCGACCGCGCGCTTGAGGTTAAGCGAGCGCGCATAGAATTCGGTATTGCCCTTAAGTTCATAGTCGAGGACGAGATTGCCGAACGGCTGAAACGATCCGAATTGATCCTCGCCCGAAGTGGGGCCGTAGGAGTAACCGCTTCCGTTCCCCGGCAAGTTAGGTCCGCCTGTCCAAAGCGAAATCTCGTTAAGATTGATTCGATCGCGTCTATCGCCTCCGAAAGTCGTGCCGCCGATGCGTCCGTTACCGATCGGAAGCGACTGCGACTCCCACGGATCGGAAGACTGCATTGCGAGCGCATTCGGCGCGCAATAACGCGCGGAAGCGTCGCCGAGCTGATCCTGACCTCCTCCACCGAAGTTCCCGCTCGGCGTCTTACCGGGAGCCCACGGAACGGCGCAATCGTTCACGACCGCCGGCTGCGCATACCAGAGCGCTTCCGAAGGAGAAAATTTAGGCTCGGCCGCCGAAAGCGTCGCCGTAAAAAGAAAAGGAATCGCCGAAACGAGAAATGACTTGATATCCATAATTACAATGCTCCTAAAAAAATGATGAAAACGAGAATCGGGGCGAGATAACGAATAAGAACGCGATAGTAGGCGAAAAACGGCATTTTGTGATGGGAGCGCTCGACTTCGTCCTTGACGAATTTCGGGCCGACGACCCAACCGATAAACACGCAGGTCAAAAGAGCGCAAATCGGCATCATGATCGAATTGACGATATAATCGGTCTTATCAAGGAAATTAAGCGAAACCGCCGAAGGAATCGCCGCGATAAGCATGTAAACGAGGACGACCGCGGCAGCTTTACGACGAGGCCACTTGGTACGGTCGGCGAGCGAAGCGGTGCAAGTCTCGGAGATCGAAATACTTGAAGTAAGCGCTGCGAAAAGGACGAGCATGAAGAAGAGAATCGCGATAAAACGCGAGAACGGCATTTCAACGAATATCTTCGGGAGAGAAACGAACATGAGCCCCGGACCTGCGCTCGTCGCGAGCGCTTCGCCGCCGAAGGCGAACGCCGGGGGTATGATGACGACGCCGGCGATAAACGCGACCAACGTATCGCAAACTCCGATCTGAATCGCCGAGCGCGGCAGATCCGTTCGCTTGGGAACGTACGAGCCGTAGGTTATCATAATGCCCATCGCAAGCGACAGCGAGAAGAACATCTGACCGAGCGCCGAAAGCGCCGTTTCCGCCGTGAGTTTACTGAAATCGGGATAGAAATAGTAGCGAAGACCTTCTTTCATTCCGGGCTGAAGACAGACGAAAAGCGCCATCGCTATCGTAATGAGCAGCAAGGCCGGCATCATCACTTTATTCGACCGCTCGACCCCCTTCTGCACGCCGAGAAAGATGAAAACGAACGTCGAAATCGCAAAGACGAGCATAAAGCCGACGACCTGAGGGATATCGGCGACGAATGAACCGAACAGTCCGTCGGGAACTTGCCCAACGAATATGTATTGAAGGAGAAACTTGATCACCCACCCCCCGATAACCGCATAATACGGCATAATAAGGAACGGGATGATCGTCTGAAAATAGCCGAGAAAAACCCACTTCTTGGAAAGCTTGCGAAACGCCTCGATCGGAGAAAGCTTGGTCGCGCGGCCTATTGAGATTTCCGTTAAAAGCAAGAACGCGCCGAACGAAAAGAAGAGAACGAGATATGTCAGAAGGAAGATTCCTCCTCCGCCTTTCGCAGCGGACGCGGGAAAACGCCAAAGGTTACCGAGACCAACGGCCGACGCCGCTGCCGCGATAATGAAGCCTACCTGACCCGTCCAACTATCTCGACTATTACTCATAGAGTCAGGTATTATACAATAATCCTCCCCCTCCGTCAAACACCTTCGAAAGTATGGTGATTCCCCTTTGTTGCTGCCAATAGCAAGTCCGAGAGCCACATCGGAAGATCGATGTTCTTATCTAGTAGCGCCTTGATGTACGGCATGAAATCGAAAGGCAAGCGTCTGAAAGTGACGCGCTCCTTCTCGCTATCCCAAATGACATAGGTCGAGCACAGATCGTTTCGCGGATAGCCGACCGAGCCGACATTGACGATATAACGCTTCCCTTCCTTTAACTTGAAGCTCTTTTTCTCCGGCTTCGTTGCGGGAACTTTGAAGACGACATTTTCTCGTGCCATCTCATCTTTCCCCATTTCCCAAGAGCGAGCGACGTGCGTATGCCCGCAGAACATCAGCTTCTCCGGCCTCGAAAAGAAACTTTGCCGCGCCTCATCTAACGTAAAGACATATCCCCAGTTATCGGGCCTCGAGAAGTTCCCGTGCGCAAACGCCGCGCCCTTCTCCTTGTGAAGATATGGCGCTTCCCAGAGGATATCATGCGCGTCGTCGGGAAGTTCGGCTCGTTGCATCCTATCGACATCGTAGTTCGGGATATAATCAGCGAGAGGATCCTTCTCTTTCCCGATACAAACCGAATCGTGATTACCGAGGAGAATGATATCGAAGTTGTCGTTTACGAGCTCCCATGCGCCTTTAACATCATATCCATACCCGGTCACATCTCCTAAAAAGATGAACCTCTCGCACTTCTCCTTTTTCGCGTCCTTAATCGCCTTTTCAAGCGCCGCAGGATTCGCATGGGCATCGCTCATAATCGCATACTTCAAAGCTTTCCCTCCTTATTTGAACCTTACCACCATTTTCGCTTTCAGTATATTCCTTCTTCGTATGCAACACGCTTGTAGGTAACGAATTCCTCTTGAGAATAGCAGCAGAAGCGAACGAGCATATCGGACTTGTTTTCTTCCAGCCAATCTCTAACCGCACGAATTGCAATTCGTGTCGCAGGTTCGAGTGGATAACCGTAGATACCGACCGAGACACAGCAGAAAGAAATCGACTTACATTTGTAATCAAGCGCCTCTTTCAAGCTGTTGATATAGCAATTCTTGAGTTGCTCGGGCTCGTTGCGCGTTCCGCCATGCCAGATCGGCCCGACCGTATGAATAATATGCTTAGCGGGCAAATCGAATCCCGGAGACTCGATAGCTTCTCCCGGAAGGCACACGCACTTTAGCTTCGCAAAATACTCATAGAGTTTCGGGCCAGCCGCATCATGAATCGCGCCATCGACTCCGCCACCTCCAAGCAAGGTGTAATTTGCCGCGTTTACAATCGCGTCAGTTTCTTGAAAGACCACACTCTCATGAACAATCTCTATCCTAGCCATACTCTCGTCCTCTTCTTATTAGTCAGGCCTCACCTCTCGGCCTTATATTACTAAAGATACCATAAACCAGCGCCACCCGTCAAGCACTAGTTTGCCGCTGTAGCAGAACTCAGTCATCTCTTTCGAACAGGAAGTCCCAGGCTAGATCGAAGAGCCACAAGCAAAACACCAGCTTGATAATTCCCGTCAAACAACCTTCATTATCTTCCTGACTCATAATGCTCCGCTGGAATATCTCTTTGCTTTATCCTCTAATCATAACCGTCGGTAGCATAAAATAGCTCCAGAGGGGTAACTCAAACACCGGCCAATAACGCTGCCTCTAATGTTATGGACGGAACCCGTGGCGCAAAATCACTTTTAAGAGAAAGCTCCCTCACAGCATCCTCGCAACGACAAAAGATATCACTATTAATGGTTGCCCGACGCAATGGACATCCAGACCCTATCGAAAAATTGTTAAGCACCTTTAGAAACTCCCAATCGACCATAACACGAGACACCTCACCAGACTTCAAAACTTCGCAAACAAACACACGCCGACACTTCTCACGAACCGAATCTGTGACTTGGTCACACACAGAATAGATGTAATAGTCATAGTTAATATCTGATGATGTCGACACTAAACACTTCAGACTCAAAGCATCAGCAATTCCAGCATCGAAAACTTTATGCCCCGCTCCAAGAATCTTTTCGCGATTGCGCGGTTTTCGACTAAAGCTAACATCGTCATACTTTGGAAGAATGCCAAACGCCTTCCACTTATCAGGAGTGTTAAACTCAAGCTCCCCTTCACGAATCGTAAGGCGTCGATTCCTTACGGAAAGAATATTTCGCCAAAACGGTAGGAGATCGGGCAAGTCAACACGCGGCAAAATTGACGAGACCTGATTATAGTTAAATCGAGCCGCACTGCCAAACACCTTCTGAACAGTCTCGACGACATCCTTTCCACCGATCTTTCCGCTCCGTGCGTCAAACCAAGTAGACAATGTCTCTTCGTCCGCATGTTTAGGCGCTTCGGCAAACAAGCTCTGAATCTCGTGATGAGGCGTCATTCCAAGAACAAGTTGGAACATATCCTCCTTCTCCTCCATAACAGCACCAAACGCTTGGTTGATATTTAACAACTTAGCATTAAGCTTATCCCATATTCTGGATTCAACTGTTTCCGGATTACGGAAGCTTCTGACCTCAACCTGCCTCGTCTGACCATATCGATTCAATCGCCCAACTCGCTGATGCAGTCGCATCGGATTCCACGGTAAATCAACATGGAACAAGACGTGGCAACGTTCCTGAAGGTCAATACCCTCTCCGGCCGCCTCAGTCGAGACAATAAATCGATAATCCCCTCGATTAAATGCATCCCTCGCCTGCTCACGAGATATTGCCAATCGTTTGACGGTGCCATCAGGCATACGAACACTATCCAAAGCCTCATCACCGTTAATGAATGTAACACAATCAACCCCATACCGCTCCATAAGGGCGCTCATCAGGGTCGACTGCGTTACTTTATACTCCGTAAAGAATACGATCGGTTCTGATGCGTAATCCGCCTCAATCGTCTCTATAATCTTCTCAAGTTTCGTCTCGCTCTTAATCGCATCCGCATAGGAGAGCAGTTCTTCCAATGCCGATCGCTCATTTTGTCCAATCTGAACAAATGACAAAAGTTCTAGCAACTTTTCTTCAATCTGACACTTCTCATCGAGCATGGACTCATCATCCATCTCATTCAACTCTTTGAGCTTGTTCTCAAGATCCCTTTTTTCGTTCTTCGCCTCTTCAAATCGCGAGATCCTACGTCGCAAAGCCTGCCGCACCGCTGCGACTGAACTTGAGGCAAGTTTCTGCATTGTGATTAAAACAAACATTACGACGCTTCCGGTTTCACGATTCAACGAGCCAGCATAGGCCATCCCGGACTCAATAAACTCCGTCAACTTTCCATAAAACTCAGCTTCCTCCGGCTTATAAGAATAAGTCATCGACGTCACAACAGGTGCTTTGAAGATTCGACTGCCGTGCAAATCCGTCACATTGTACTTATTGTTACGAATCATATACTGCTTGAGAGTATCCAACTGCAATTCCATTGGACGTTCGGGATCAAACTTACCTGGAGCAAGCAATCGCATTAGGCTTAGGAAAGGATAGTTCTTACCTTTGTGAGGTGTACCCGTAAAGAAAAGCAAATCTCGAAACTGCCCATATTCTTCCATTTCTTCTAACAACGCGAAGCCTTGCGTTGCACCAGTCTTCTTGTCATTGCTCAAATGGTGCGCCTCATCCACTACGACCAAATCCCATTGCTTGGATGCGAAAAATCGTTCGCGACGACCCGGATTGTCCATTTTGAGCGTGTCGATGGATGCAACAACGTAATCATTCATCTCCCAAAAATGCCCACTGGGCGTATCCTCGGCAGGAGAATATGGGCGCGCTCGGATATCAAACATCTCATACATCCGCTTGACCCATTGCGCGACTAGAGACGCAGGAACCATAATCAGCATGCGCGAGAGTTTCCCTGCGGCCAACATAGAAGAAAGAATCAATCCCGCCTCGATTGTTTTGCCAAGTCCGACATCATCGGCAATCATCATTCTGCATGGAGTCTTCATTCTTGCCTGCCTACAGACCCACAACTGATGCGGCAAAAGATCGATCTTGGAACGGGCAAAAACACCCCATTGGTCATTCACAGATTTAATGCACTTCGCCTGCAAATGCGGGAGCATTGTAGCGAACTCGCAGGTCATTCCTGCGGCAATCGCACTAGGCACATCAAGTACGCGCTCCAACGAGTCCGGCAAACAAGACTGGAGCCCTGACTCGAATTGAACAATAACAACAACCCCAGTGTCAGCGACGACGACACCCGACCCGAACGTCTTGTGAACAACCCGATCTTTCTCAGTAAACATATTGAACTCCAGTTTCATTATGCTCATTCAAATAGCTCTTTAGGGCGAGATCAAACGCACCATCAAATGTTTCTCCCGCAAATGCGGAAGGCAGTCCGCCATATACATACAATGCCGGATTCGACAATGCCTTTCTACGAATCAACTCGCGAACCAGGAATCTCATGCCACTGTCATTAATTGCCTTTTCGAGATCAGGAACGTCAATCCCCGTTCCTGTCAAGGCTTTGTTTCCACGTATAGAGCGTAAGGTCATAACCTCAGATTCCGTCGCATGATCCCACATCTGGATGTACCTAACATAGCCATCAAGATGCCTTCCAAATTGATAAATACGAATGAACAACCGCATCCAATACTGATACTCAACCTCAAACGCCGGCAGGTTTATGAAGCTCTCTAATGTATCCATCCACTCATCGGGTGTTGAATCCGTACGAGAATAAACATTCCAATATCCGCGCTCCTTGAGCATTCGCACAAATCCCTTGTGCTGACAATCGCGCATACCTAGCGTACAAGCAGATGCTAGCACAAACAATTCAAGCCACTCGGATCTCATCTCCTGGTCGGTTACATCATATGTAAGATCGAGCAACGAGTCACGGTCATAGAGACGACGATTGTACTTCGCCAAGCAAATACGGCCATTAAATCCCCACCAAGAACGAAGTTCATCGAGTGTGAGTTTTTTAATTTCAATCTCGGAAATCGGATTCTCCGAAAGATCTAATCCTGATCCAGAAACAGCCCCTAATCCGAGATACAAGAGAGACGCCAAACACATCCGCTTTTCATCGGAAAGACTCCGGAACCAAGTCATCTCACAAACATCATCTAGCCAATCCGGACATAGTTCCTTAGCCAAGAATTCGGCCATCTCCTCATCTTTCTTTTTAAGGAGATATTGCAACACACAGATTCGGCGATCCTCAGAACCAGCCGAAGCCGCATAACGAGCCAACTGCTCCGCAGACAAGGTTCGATGGCCACGCAACTTTCGGAATAATTTAATTCCATTAGCGTCATATTGCTCGGAAAGAATGGCGCTCTTCGGGCAAAACGCCGCCTTAAACGACTCTTCCCCATCATCTACGACAAGATCTCTCGCCGATGCCCATGTCTTCCCATCATCAGCCAAGAATCGTACTTGATCGACAAACTGCTGCGCAGATTCTGGACGCCGATCTTCGGATGCAAAGAGCTCACATATCTTCTGCCCTGGCACACTATTTGCCATCTCCGGGCTAAAGCAACCAATATACTTCAAAGCCTCCGAGAAGAATTTCTGTGAACCAAATTCCTCTATCTTAAGACCATCGACAAATTGACGAAGCTCTCTAGGATACAGCTTGCCGGATACAACTGTCCCAGGTACGAGGCCAGCAACTCCAATAATATCAGACAAAGGCGAATCAACAAGCTCACTTGTCAGCACGTATCGAACTCGTGTGACATCCGTTAGGACGCGATATGCGCCTGATAATCCAGATGGCAACACCGGGTGCGTGGAGAAAAATCGTCTCGCGCCCCCAGATTTCTCGTCCCACAAGATGCCCCGCGCTAGATCCGCAGAATCATGTTCCCAGACCTTTTTCTCTGTGCAACAAGAGAACACAACCCACAGAGACTCGTAAAAACCAACAAGATTATCCTGGCCTTTGCGACTTGAATAGTCTAGACTAAGAGCCGCCTCCAAGCTAGATCCCATACATTCTATGGCCTCGATATTTTTGCTAGCCGCCCGATTAAGGTTGGATCTACCAGTATCGAGCTCAAACTTACCATTGATGATGAATCCAGCACCAAGCTTCTGCCTTGTTGGAACCGTGACCCAATACGTTGGGATTGTCAACGACAACGGGCATGGGAAGCCATCGCGGAGCCCCGTCACAACAGCTCCTTGGTCATTCGCACCCGATGCAGCACGGAGAATTAGATGCTCTCCTGACGATTCCGTGCGAGCTCCATCAATCTCAATACGCTTCCGATCCGAAAATGTTATGTCGATATGCTTGATTCGGCGAGAGAAAGTTGCCGATAACTGTGCATGCTCAGCGAAAGCCTTTAGTGCTTCATCTACACGATCCCGACAATCTGGTCGAATCGGTAAAACAAACACAGTCGGCCTAAGGACACCCGACCCCTTTGAATACAAGCTCCAAACTTTATCCATTTCGTCAAGCTCAGCATCATCGAGCGACTTAGGCAAGAACCCGCCAACGATCTTAAACTTCAATCGCCCACTCATGACAATCGGCTCGTCCGAGAAAAAGAATACAGTCTTAAAGCCAAGCCCAAATTTTCCTGTTACCTTCAATCCCTCGCCACTCTTCCCAGACTGCATGAGCATGAGCATCTTCTCTAGGTCCCGGGCAAAAGATGGATGCGCTGACACATCGTTGTCGATGCCCTTATTCTGGTTAATCTGCCGCCCCCAATGAGCAACAACCAGCCACTTTCCGTCATAATCGACTGAAAATCTATCTCTGAATCCTGTGCTATTCACTGGATACAATGCCCTCAATTCTTCAGCGGCATCATCAGCATTCTGGAATAACTCAAAGAGTATCGACTCGCGATGGTAGGCATAAGACTCCATTTGCTCGCGTATGGCTGTCAAAATGTTTCGCTGAACCTCAGGCTTACTTTCAATCGCAGCGGCGAACTGATCAAGCTGCTCATCCTTCTTGCTCAAAAGTTCATAATACCTCTTTGTACCGCCTGGGCGTTTCCGCACATCTTGAATCTCATAGCCAATCTCATCCCAGACTTTAACATGGCGACGCAACTCTTGATCTTCACAACGCAACATTGGAAGATAGACATCTGCCTTTTCAAGAAGTTTAGCCCGAGTAACCGCAATGTCAACTTGCTCAACATTCGAGAGTTCTTCCCAGAATCCATTGACGTTAACCATCCACTGATCACAAAGACGATGGACAATCTGTGCGAGTGTCTTGCACAGCACACCATCCAGTACAGCAGTCGACTTTTTCAGCTCCGCAGGCTTCAAACGACGAAGCTTGAGCTCAAGTCTTCGAGTGGATGATTCTTCATATAAGCTTCGGATTCGCGGCATTGGATCATAACGGCAAGGATTTCCTTCTCCGTAAAACAAAGTATCCCCTTCCTCAAGCTGCCGAAGCCCCAATCGTAACTTTGATCCATCCAAGGCAACAACTTCGACTTCAGAGGTGTCATATATCCAAAGTTTAAGCTGCTGACCCTTCATCATACGATGAAGCTCACCACATATTTTATTGCGCCAGCTCTCCGGGTCGCCTCTTCCATCAAGCCCCCAGTGGACGCGAGCATAATTTAACAATTCTGAATTGTCTGTGCAGCAATAAACAAAACCGCATATCCGTTCGTTAAAGTTCGGATCCCAATCCTTGAAATAATCAGTTATGCTACCAAGCGCACTATCCGGCGGAGGTCGATCAACAACGCTATTATCATGCAAAAGCTTAAAAAACTCAGGTGCGTGTTTAGAGTACCCATCATTCAAAAGATACTCTTTCGAAACACCATCTGCATAAGTACAAACATCAGATGTTGGTTTTACAGACTTATCTCGACAAATCACGCGGAGGCTACTCACCTTGTCGGATTCTCTCGCCAGAGAAGGCGACATTTCCTCCAAATACGGAAACAACCATCTCGCACCATCATCCACCTTGTCGGTCAGGTAATTGGCAACCGCGATGTATCGATCAAGAGTCATGTCCTTTCGCAACAGCTGCAATGCATCATCGCAATCGAACTCCAAATCCAAGCACTCTTTCAGAACCTGAATCACAGGCATAACTGTCGCATCACCGAACATTGCCAAGAAATCCTTGGCCGAGAACTCACCAAGTGCAGCAACCTGCCCGATCCGATACTGAGCGTCTTCTCCCAGGCTTGCAAAAACGCGTTTTAGACTCTCACCACGCGAAGGAATTAAATGGTGTTTATCCAAATCCTGCCAGAGCTCATCATCAGCCACATCATCCGGATAAACCAAGTCATCTGATTCGCAAACATGCCTCAATCCCGGTAGATTCAACAGTTTATCCGCAGAAACATATCCTTGCGAACACTTAATCCACGAGACAGCAGCCACGTCTTTTCGATTTAAGTCCGAAATAGATGGTAGCTGATGCAAAATCGGTCTAACAATCTCTGCGAAGCCCGCAGCTGAAAGATTAAGCTTCTTGCTAAATTTAAGAGCGTCCTCGTATCCCCACCGACTAACAACCTGAGCGAGTCGCTCATCAACTTTGGTATCACCACTGTCAGGAATAACCTTGACAACATGCCGAAACGCTTGCGGGACCTCAGGCTTGCCTTGACGAAAGCTGTCTGTACCTAATGCCACACGTCGACCATCATCTGTTCTAAATAGAGGAATCTTCCTTATAAGAGTCCTTGTGTGCTCGTTGTAATATACACTATCAGCAAGCATCAACAACGTCTTCCAGGAATCATCGCCAAAGGCACTAAATTGAATTCCTGGCGTTTCTGCCAATAACTGAACAAGAAGCTCATTGCCGACCTCATGAATCATCAATTGGCTGCGTATTGGACCACTCAAAACATCTGAGATTTCTTCTGGTATTGTATAAGCAATCCCGGTCTTAGCCTTCGTAATAGCTGACAACGCTATATGCGCGAAACCTGTAGGCAAGTCTTTAGCTGGATAATACAGCTCTTGCATTCGGCCATGAAGCAGAGGTTCGCCATGTACAAGATATCGGACTGCCAGCTGCCAATCGTATCCATTTGAACTTCCACCCTGAATCAACAACTTAACCAGCTCGCAACGCGAATGAACATCCTTTAGTTTAGGCGTCCGCTTAAGGATGCTGATAAACAAATCGGCTCCGAGTAAGGGAGCTTGCAGTCCAAGAGCATCGACAAGACCTTCACGCTTCTCCTCTGGAGACACACGAAGCAAACTCCAGTCAACAGCAGAGAGAAAAACCTGTTTCTCGCGAGAATCCACTCTACCCCGATACAGCTGCCCTTCTTCTGACAACTGAATTAGGCGTTCATAGCTAAAAGACTGATCGTCAATCACCCAATACGGAAATTGGCGACATTCCAATGAAAGATTTGATATGCCTACGCTCTTGGCAATCAGCAGAGCCATGTCATATGCGACGCCCGAAGATCGGTCTGACTCGGCTAATGTCCTAATAGCAGCCATCATCTTCTCGCCGTCATCACATTGCACGGCATTCGCCAAGAGACCAAACAACTGTGTTCCATCAGCATCCGGTAAGGGAATTCGATGATCAGCCGCTGATGCAATCTTCTGCCAGATCGGAGTCTCTTTAATTGTCACGCGACAATCTTTGAAAGCCGTGAAGCAATCTCTACAGCGAAGAATCAGCCGCGCGTTTTTCTCCACAAAATCCGTGTACTTGCGAATCTTGGCTGAAGAAATTATTCGCCGCCAAAATGCGTATGCGCCATTAGGATTTGGGAATTGATCAAAGAACGCCTCCCAAAAGTCTAGCATATCATTCGACAAAAGTTCATCCACCGGCATCCGAGCCGCCGCTTCGAACACCGCCGAAACAAACTCCCGATCGCGCCTCGGAATGTCACTCGGCCCCAAAAGGCCGCCCTTCTCCAGTTTCGCAAGATGCACCCCCTCCGGCAGCGCCGACAGCAGCTTTTTGAAGAACGTCGCATTGCCGGGCTCGGGGAACGAATAGATAGCGTCATGTCGTGGGACCTTACACCAGCGCCACCCGGTCTGGCCATACGTGTACAAGAGCCTATAGGTTGCGCAAAGTTCATTTTGCCATGCTTTCAGATATTTCACTTCAGGCAACGCATGCATAAAAGCATCAAATGATTCGCCAGACCAACGAATCGCAGCTTTCTCAAGTTCAGGAATGACAAGAGGAAGAACTGATCTAGTGAACAGAGTCCTGTTCCAGACTTTGCGCAACGACGTTTCATCTTTAGGGTCAGTCACATTACGATGTCGATCATCCCCAACATCGAATTCCTGTCGCCCTGCATCCACAAAAAAGTTTCCGTGAAGGTATAAGTTGAAAGAGTCAACTCCTTGACATACAACTGAATAATGATCAGCATCTTCGCGCACACCAGACAGCGGAAGGAACACGCATGGAGACACCGTAACCCTAGGATGATTAGACGATTCCTTCAAGAGGCACACTGCGACATGCGCCGAAGTCTTATCCTTGTAGCTGACCATCCCCTGGCCCTCAAGAAATTCCGAGCGCTTTGGCCATCGCGGAGAATTTCGAAGTTTCTCGTAAATAGGATCTCGATCTACCTTCTCAAATCCTTCATATTCATACGAGACATCACCCTTCTCGCCACTTAAAAGGTAGCCCGACAGTTCAGAATCCGAAGACCCTGTCAATCGCGCATTCGCCTTAAGCATTGCACTCCTGACGATCCCGTCTGCACCAACAAAGCGTAAATTTGTCACATGTTTCAACATGGGGAGGAATCGATTAGCTTGAGACATATAGTCTTCGCAAACCAATTCATCAACACTATCATCGCCAGGATACTCCCCAATAATGGGATAAATACCATCTTCAGCTTTCGCGGACCGAAGCGGCAGCCAGACACAAAACCAGCGTTTTGATTTGGGCATTGCAGATTCAACAATCTGCGAAATCTGACGAGCCATCTCCTCTCGATCTCTCGCCCAATCTTCGCGCCAATCCTTGTGATATGGCCCAAGCCACGGAGTACAAAATTGCGGAAAAATTCCTTCCTCATGACCTTTGCCAAACATGAAGAAGCCTTCGCACGCATGGAAGACGCTCTTCATACCAAGGCCAAACTTGCCGATCTTATTCTTCTCGTTTCCCTTATCGCCGGCAGCAACACTAAAGATGGCCGCCATATTGTCTCTAGACACCGGGCCGTCATTGATTACATATAGACCGGGGAGCTTTGCAAGCGCATGACCAACTTCCAGTCCTTTAGGGCAAACGCCATAGACTACAGTTGTTGCCTCAGCATCATCCGCGTTCTGCAATAGCTCTTGAATAATACAGAAGTAGTCTTTGTATCGATCGGTCAGATTGGCTTGCAAAAGGGCAATTAAACCCTTTGTCGTCACCCCCATTTGAAACTCTTCTGTCATTTAGCTTTCTCCAATCATATTATCAAAAACCTTAAAAGCACACTTTTTAGGTTTCTTGATCGAATCGTCCTTCAATACAAACTCTTCCATATTATCCTTGCACAATCTACACACCGCCATGGTGAAAAACAACACACTTGCTTTCGCGGCAAAAAGAAGCGTGCCTCGTTCGAGATATCTCAAGCGAGGCACCGGAAAGAGCCCGTTCAGAAATACCAAGAACGGGCACGCAGAGCGGGTACACAATAAGGCAAGGGTATAGAGTATACCCAATGTGCACAAGCCTGCGTAACCACATTCCTCGCTTCTGAACTGAAAATTTCCGGTTTTCGCTTGAAGCAAAAAATGCGCTTACGCACATTTG